>DAIODL010000120.1:0-6516 GCA_036746815.1 Desulfobulbus sp. | reverse complement strand
CTTGATTGCTGGTTGCCTGGTGAAAGCCCAGATTGCCGGTTTCGTCCAGATGCAGACGGATGCGGTGGCGGTAACCAAACTGTCTGGGTGAAGCCACGGCGGGCAGAGGCTGGTCATCAGGCAGTGCGCATCCTGCCCGCGAGAGCGATTCCTGGACGATGTCTCTTTTGATGCGCAGCTGGGCATCGTAGCGGGCATGTTGCAGGTCGCAGCCGCCGCAGCGGCCGTACAGAGGGCAGGGCGGGATGATACGGTCAGGCGAAGGCTCGACAACGCGGACCAGTCTGCCTTCCAGGTGACCGCGATGTGTTTTCGTTTCGCGCAGAACCATGGTTTCACCGGGGAGTACGCCGTCCACCATGGCCACCATGCCGTCAGCGAGTACGCCGAGCCCCTTGCCACCGGGAATCAGCTTGTGTATGGTCAGTGTATGTTCCATGAGGGGGAACTATACCCGCTTACCGGGTATATGCTCAAGAAGATGTGTCAACAGGAGAGGTTAAACCGGGAGCCATGACAGCGCGGTCAAAGGCGAACATACTGATTGTGGATGACGAACGGGTGCACCGTTTTATGCTGCACTCCCTGTTCAGCGAATGGGGATGGGAAGCGGAGGAGGCGGATGACGGTGCCACGGCAGTGGCCGTGGTGGAGCAGGGGTCCTTTGACGCCATCCTCATGGATGTGCGCATGACCACCATGGACGGCATGGAGGCCCTGAAGCGCATCCATACCATCAATCCGGCTATTCCCGTGATCATCATGACCGCATTTTCATCGGTGGATTCAGCAGTTGCGGCCATGAAGCAGGGCGCGCACGATTACCTGACCAAGCCCCTTGATTTCGAGCGGCTGCGCACCACGCTGGAAGTGGCCATGGGGCACCGCCACAAGGAGAAGGAATCGGAGAGCACGGATGTAAACGTCCAGCCCCTGGGGGATGAGTACCAGATTATCGGCCAGTCGCAGCCCATGCAGGCACTGTGGGACATGGTTTTGCACGTGGCGCCCACTGAGGCCACGGTGTTGATCAAGGGGGAATCCGGCACCGGCAAGGAACTGGTGGCCTCGGTTCTGCATTTCAAGAGCCAGCGCGACAAAGGACCGTTCGTGAAGGTGAACTGTGCGGCCCTGGCGGAAAATCTGCTGGAATCCGAGCTGTTTGGGCATGAACGGGGCGCTTTTACCGGCGCAGACCGCCGCCGTGAGGGACGTTTTGTGCAGGCCCAGGGGGGCACCCTTTTTCTGGATGAGATCGGTGAAACCTCGCCTGGCATGCAGGCCAAGCTGCTGCGGGTGCTGCAGGAACACGAGCTGCAGCGGGTGGGCGGCCAGGAAACCATCAAGGTTGATGTGCGCATTCTCTGCGCCACCAACCGCGATCTGGAGGCCGAGGTCGCGGCCGGCCATTTTCGCGAGGATCTCTATTACCGGCTCAACGTGGTGGAACTGGAGGTGCCGCCGCTGCGCGAGCGCCACGGCGATATCCCCCTTCTGGTAAACTATTTTTTCCATAAATTTGCTGAAAGAAACGGGCGCACAGTGAGCGGCATCACGCCTGAGTGCATGGACGTGCTCGACCGCTATCCCTGGCCAGGCAACGTGCGCGAACTGGAGCACTCCATTGAGCGAGGGGTTATTCTCATGCGCGGCGAATATCTGGATTTAAGCAACCTGCCGCTTTCCATCCAGCGCTGGGCCGGCATGAATGAGTCCAAAGAGCTGGAAGAACCGGCCACACTCAGGGAGGCGGAAAAGGTCCTGATCCTCAAGACCCTCGAGGAGACCGGCGGCAATCGCAGCGAGGCCGCCCGCCGTCTGCAGATCACCCGCAAGACGCTGCTCAACAAACTCAAAAGCTACGATATGCTGTAACCGGCCGGTTTCCTGCCTCAAAGCGCGGTACAGCATTTATTTTTTTGACCACAAAGGGTGAGTTGCGGCTTTCTCCCTATCATAAACAAGGCTGCCAGCCTGTTCATTTCTATTGATGAATGTAAATCTCCCGGTGTGCTTTTCTGTAACGCTTTGTCATTGATTTTCTTCTCTTTTTTTGATTAAAAAGCTCCCCATTGACCACTGTCAACCTCTTGACACTGCATTTTGCCATACTTATTGTTCGCAGCAGATTTGACCGGTAAGCCCGAAGCATGGAGCCGCGCAAGTACTGGCGGCCATGGATTTTTTGAAACTGAATTTTTTGAGACTGTAGAGCATGAGGAGAGGGGAGATTGATAGACGAAACTAACAAACAGGATCCTGCCAGCGATCCGTCGGACTCCGGGCTAGACATGGAACAGTGTTGTGCCGGGGCCGTCACTGAGGAGGAAATTCCAGAAGTGACCAGTCCAGACAGTGACAGCGACGTTGAGGCGCTGACGAAGAAACTGGCGGACACCCAGGAGCAGCTGATGCGGCTCGCGGCAGAGTTTGAGAATTACAAGAAACGGATGGAGCGGGAGCGGAGCAAGCTCCTGAAATACGCAGGTGAAAACATCCTGCGCGACCTTCTGCCCACCATGGACAATCTGGACCGCGCCATGGAGCAGGGGAACGTGGCCACCGCTGATGAAGGTAAAAAGCTGCAGTCCCTGCTTGAAGGCGTGGAACTGACCCGCAAGGGGCTGGCAGCGACCCTGGAACGTAACGGTGTGGAGCCGTTGTCCGCTATCGGACAGCCATTTAATCCGGACGAACATGACGCCCTCACCATGGAAGCCAGTGATGAGGTGCCGGCCAACCATGTGTTGCGTGAGTTCGCCGGGGGGTACCGGTTTAAGGATCGGGTGTTGCGTCATGCGCAGGTGGTTGTTTCCAGCGGCCCTGGAAAAACCGCTTGACAAATCGAGGCGGCGACACATCGTCTGATTGTTTTTTTGAAGTTTTTTACGGTTTGCACATACTTTATCTATAACAAATATACAGAGCAGCAAGGAGAGAATAACTATGGGAAAAATTATTGGAATTGACTTGGGTACAACCAACTCATGCGTGGCTATCATGGAGGGGGGTGACCCCAAGGTCATTGAGAATAGCGAGGGTAACCGTACAACCCCTTCGATCGTTGCGTTTACCGACAGTGGTGAGCGTCTGGTGGGGCAGATTGCCAAACGTCAGGCCGTGACCAACCCGACCAAGACCCTGTTTGCCATTAAACGGTTGATCGGCCGGAAGTTTACGGATCCCGAGGTGAAAAAGTCCATCGAGGTCAGCCCGTTTACCATTGTTGAAGGTCCTGGCGGCGACGCGGCCGTCGAGATTGGCGGCAAGACATATACCCCGGCGGAGATTTCCGCCATGGTGCTGGGCAAGATGAAACAGACCGCCGAGGAATACCTGGGCGAGCCTGTTACCGAGGCTGTTGTCACGGTGCCCGCCTACTTTAACGACGCACAGCGGCAGGCCACCAAGGATGCCGGTAAAATCGCCGGGTTGAACGTGCAGCGTATCATCAACGAGCCGACCGCCGCTTCCCTTGCCTATGGTCTGGACAAAAAGGGCGAGGAGAAAATCGCGGTCTTCGACCTTGGTGGCGGTACCTTTGATGTTTCCATCCTGGAAATCGGCGATGGCGTGTTCGAGGTCAAGTCCACCAACGGTGATACCTTCCTGGGCGGCGAGGATTTCGATCTGCGTATCGTCAACTGGATGGCTGACGAGTTCAAGCGTGAGCAGGGCGTGGATCTGCGTAACGACAAGATGGCGCTGCAGCGGTTGAAGGAAGAGGCCGAGAAGGCCAAGAAAGAGCTGTCCTCCGCCATGGAGACCGACATCAACCTGCCGTTTATCACTGCAGACGCCACCGGCCCCAAACACTTGAACATGAAGCTCAGCCGTGCCAAACTGGAGGCCCTGGTCGAGGATCTGATCGACCGTTGTGAGGCTCCCTGCCGCACCGCGCTGAAAGATGCCGGTCTGAGCGCTTCCGACATCAACGAGGTCATTCTGGTTGGTGGTATGACGCGTATGCCCAAAGTGCAGGAGAAGGTGAAGGCCATCTTCGGCAAAGAGCCGCACAAGGGCGTGAACCCGGACGAGGTTGTTGCCATCGGCGCTGCCATTCAGGGTGGCGTGCTCAAAGGCGATGTCAAGGATGTGCTGCTGCTGGATGTTACCCCGCTGTCGCTTGGTATTGAAACCCTGGGCGGCGTGATGACCAAGCTGATCGAGAAGAACACCACTGTGCCGACCAAGAAAAGCCAGGTCTTCTCCACGGCGGCGGACAGTCAGCCTGCGGTTTCCATCCATGTACTCCAGGGCGAGCGTGAGATGGCTTCCGACAACAAGACCATCGGCCGTTTCGAGCTGGCGGATATCCCGCCGGCACCGCGTGGCGTACCGCAGATCGAGGTCACTTTTGACCTGGATGCCAACGGTATCCTCCATGTATCGGCCAAGGATCTGGGCACCGGCAAGGAGCAGTCCATCAAGATCACCGCTTCGTCGGGTCTTTCCGAGGAAGAGATCGAGCGTATGAAGAAAGACGCCGAACTCCATGCCGAGGAGGATAAGAAGCGGAAGGAACTGGTCGAGGCCAAGAACAACGCCGACTCCATGATCCATATGACCACCAAGAGCATGACCGAGCTGGGTGACAAGGTGGATGCCGAGACCAAAGGCAAGGTTGAGGCGGAGATCGAGAAAGTGAAGAAGGCTCTGGAGACCGATGACGCCGCTGCCATCAAGAGTGCCACCGAGGCACTGACCCAGGCTTCGCACAAGCTCGCCGAGCTGATGTATGCGCAGGCCAACCAGGGACAGGGCGGTAATGCCGGTCCCGGCGCTGGTGGTCCTGGTGCGGGTGGAACTGGCGGCGCAGGTGCTGCCGGTGGTTCCAAGGGCAAGGACGACGATGACGTGGTCGATGCCGATTTCGAAGAGGTGAAATAACCTCAGGCAGTTGCGGTTATCGCCTCACCGAGGACACGATGGGAAGTACGGTTCAGGCCGTGCTTCCCATTTTTTTTGTTCATTTTGAGGGAATTGCGGTATAAGAGAGCGGTCTTACGCTATCCATGAGTTTTTATTACAGGGAAAAAGAGAGAATCATGAAACGAACGCTGTCTGGAATACAACCCTCGGGGCAACTGCATATTGGTAATTACTTCGGCATGATGCAGCCCATGCTCCAGCATATGAACAATACGGAGTTGTACGTTTTTATCGTCAATCTGCATGCCATGACCTCGGTGCACGACCGCGAACGCCTGAGCAAGGGCACTCTGGAAGCGGCCGCCGACTTTCTGGCCCTGGGGCTTGATCCCGACAAGTGCATCTTCTGGGTACAGTCCGATGTGCCCGAGGTGTGCGAACTCTCGTGGCTGCTGTCCGTTCTCACGCCCATGGGGCTTCTGGAGCGGTGCCACGCCTACAAGGACAAAGTGGCCAAGAACATCCCCGCAAGCCACGGCCTGTTCGCCTATCCCGTGCTCATGGCCGCCGACATCCTTCTCTACCAGGCAGAGGTGGTGCCCGTGGGCAAGGACCAGAAACAGCATGTGGAGGTGGCCCGCGATATCGCCCAGCGGTTCAACACCACCTTTGGCGAAACCTTTGTACTGCCGGACCCGGAGATCAGCGAGACGACCGCCATCGTGCCCGGACTGGATGGGCAGAAGATGTCCAAATCCTATGACAACACCATCCCCATTTTTCTGGAGGAAAAGCCGCTGCGCAAACGCATCATGTCCATCCAGACTGATGCCACACCGGTGGAGGAACCCAAGAATCCGGATACCTGCAACGTCTACGCGCTGCTCAAACTCTTTGCCTCGGAAGACAAGATGCGCGAGGTGCGCGAATTGTACGTGAATGGAGGTGCATCCTACGGGCTGTTGAAGCAGGATCTCTTTGAACTGGTGAATGCACATTTCGCGGGCGCCCGGGCCAGGAAAAAGGAACTTCTGGCCAATCCTGATTATCTGCGACAGATACTCGCCAAGGGTGCGGAGAAGGCGCGTGCCAAGGCAGCCAAAACCATGGATCTGGTACGGGATCGGGTAGGAATTACGTATTGATTTTTCAGATTTTGAGCAACATTTGCAGTGCCAAAAGGCGGGACCTGTTCCCGCCTTTTTTATTGCTACGGGGTTTATGAAAATGGCGATCAATCCGTGAGATGCGATGCGCGAAGAAATACGAGTGATGGTTGCGGAGTCGGAATTCTACACCGCTGAAGGCTGCTTTATTAACGAGCTTTCAAATGGCGAGGCAGATCCGGAGGCGTCCATCGCACGGGCCCGTGTGCGTCCGGGAGTCGTCACCAGATGGCACCGTCTGCATGGCATCACAGAGCGCTATGTTGTGCTTTCCGGGCAGGGCAGGATGGAAGTCGGTTCTCTGGCCCCGCAGACCGTTTCAGCAGGCGATGTGGTGCTCATCCCTCCCGGCTGCAGGCAGCGCATTATCTGTGTAAGTGAGGAGGATCTTATTTTTCTCGCTGTCTGCACGCCGAGATTCCGTCCCGAGGCTTATGAAGATATCGATGCTCAGCCCATGCCGGCAGTTTCTGCCGAC
>DAIODL010000119.1:0-6558 GCA_036746815.1 Desulfobulbus sp. | reverse complement strand
AAACCCGGAGACGGTGGTTTCACCCGCGGACGCCAAGGTGTTGATCGGCTCACTGCAGGACATCCCGGAGCTGTTCATCAAGGAAAAATTTTTCTCGGGCGAAGAACTTCTGGGCACGGATTCGCCCTGGAACCGCTGGTTTATCGGCGGTGATTTCGCCATCTTCCGCCTGACACCGGACAAGTACCATTACAACCATGTGCCCGTGGAGGGGGTGGTGACGGATATCTACACCGTGGATGGCCACTGCCATTCCTGCAACCCGGAGGCGCAGATCGCCCTGGCCTCCATTCACGCGAAGAACCGGCGGGTGGTGACTATTCTCGACACCGACATTCCCGGCGGCACCGGGGTGGGACTGGTGGCCATGGTGGAGGTGGTGGCGCTCATGATCGGCGATATTGTGCAGTGCTATGCAGCCCATCACTACGACGCCCCCCATCCCGTGGTGCCAGGCATGCGCCTACGCAAGGGCCAGCCCAAAAGCCTGTACCGGCCCGGCAGTTCCACCGACATTGTGCTCTTTGAACCGGGCCGCGTACGGTTTGCGGGCGACCTGCGCGAAAATCTGGTGCGGCGCGATGTGACCAGCCGCTTTTCAGCAGGTCTTGGCCGCCCCCTGGTGGAAACAGACGTGTGCGTCCGCTCCACCGTGGCCATGGCCTATCATGCGGAACCTCAAACCGCACCGGGCGGTTCAGCAAAGGAGTAATAATGAATGAATGGATGTTTTTAGGAAGCTGCGGCCTGCTCTTTGGCCTCATGATCGTGCTGGGGTGGCGGTTCCTGCCGGATGAGCGTTTCCAGATTCTCGCCACGGTCCCTGTACGCTGCCTGGATAACGGTTCCTGGCTGGGGATCAATTTCACCTGGTACGGCCTGCTTCTGGCCACGGCCGCCGTGCTCGCCATCCTTCTGGTGCTGCTGCTCTGTCTGGCTGCCGGTATGGCCTGGGGACCGCTGCTCGCCGCACTGGGCGCCATCTTCACTCTCTGTGTACCTGCGTCCCGCTGGGTGGCCCGGCTGGTGGAACACAAAAGCTATACCTTTACCATCGGCGGCGCTTTCTTCTGCGGGCTGGTTGCCGCGCCCATCATCCTGCTCATCGTCAACGGTATCTGCCTGCTGCTGCACCATAAGCCGCTGCCCATGATGGCGATACTGGCCGCGCTGGCCACCGGCTATATTCTCGGGGAAGGACTGGGGAGGCTGGCCTGCCTGAGCTTTGGCTGCTGCTACGGTAAACCTTTGAATCAGTGCGGACGGATTTTGAATCTGCTGTTGCGCCGCATTGCCATCGTGTTCAACGGGCCCGCCAAAAAGGCGGTGTATGAGGGAGGACTGGCCGGCGTTCCGCTGGTGCCCATCCAAGGGATCACCAGCCTGCTTTACACGGCTACGGCCCTGTGGGGCTGCCATCTCTTTCTGCACGGCCGCTACCGAAGCGCCTTTCTCCTCTGTCTGCTCGTGTCCCAGCTGTGGCGCGTGCTCTCGGAGATGCTGCGTGCCGATTTCCGTGGATTCACCCAGTTTTCCGCGTACCAGAAAATGGGGCTCTTTGCTGTGATCTACGGCATACTGCTCTGCCAGCTCATCCCCTCCCAATCGGTGCCGATGCCCGATATAAGCCGGGGACTGCATCTAGTCTGCGATTCCCGGCTGCTTCTGGGTATTGGCCTGCTCTGGGCCATCCTCTTTCTGCGTTTTGGCCGCAGCATGGTCACCGGCGCCACCATCTCCTTCACCGTGCGCCAGGATTGTATCTAAAAATGGGTGCGCATCTTCTTACGAGGACTTCTTCAGGAAGGGAAAAATCTTCTGCAGTGTGGGTGCATCAAAATGCACATGGTAGAAGAGATCAAAAAAATCCTGGGTTTTCCTGGTGAGATCATAGGGATACTGCCCCGGATACAGAGACGCGGCCAGCCAGTGCGCGCCCAGCACGCGCATGAACGAGGGCGGACGGTCCAACCAGTTCACCGGCGTCTGGGGCACCACCACAATACGGTGATCGCGCACCGCCTGCAACAGCTGCCATTTCTGATCGCTCTTGACGGTGTCCAGAAATCCGGCATCCAGTGTGACAATCACATCGGGATGCAAATTCAGTAACTGTTCGAAATTGATGCTCTGCAAACCAAGCACCGAACTCTGTACACACTTGAGCACATTGTCGCCGCCTGCCTCGGTTAACACATCGGCATGGAAGGAACGGTCACAGTCGCTGCGCAGCCCTGTCCTGTCTTCGGCATAATAGACCCGCACCCGCTTGTCCTGCGGGATGGTGGCCACAAAATCCTGTAACTGGTGCAATTCTCCTTCTATATACCGTGCCAGCGTTTCGCCCCGCTGCGGATCGCCCATGGCGTTGCCCAGCTTCCGAAACGCGCTCGGATAACGTGCAAGGCCATCGATATTGAGCCGCAGCACTTTCTGATGGATCCGTTTGAGATCGGCACCGGCCCGCTCGTTTAAAAGGGAGGTGTCCCAGAGCACGATCAGATCCGGATGCAGCAGCAGGATTTCCTCCAGATTGGGTCGCCGGTTGCCCTGCCAGCCGCCCATCACCGGCAGGTGCAGATAGGCCTGCGAAAAAAAACGGGGATCAGCGTCATTACCGCCGGTACGGGGTGGCATGTTCGCCGCCACCAGCGATGCCGGATTCATGGCATAAATCATGAGAGTCATGGGCGGTGCCGAACCAAACACCCGTTGCACCTTCGTGTCTGCGGTTGCTGGCAAAGCAGCCGCAGACACATGGGCGCACACCGGCGGAAAAAGAGCCGGGAGCAGGAACAATAAGCAGAAAAGAACCGGACGCTTCATCATGCTCAGAATTCTATCCGCAGGGAAAGCCGGGCATTGATACCAGGGTCATCAGGCAGATACCAGGCCGTGGAAGACGGGGAATCCAGATGCTCCCGGTATGAGGTGTCAAAGAGATTGTGCACCTCCAGGGAAACCACGGTTTTTTTGGTCCAGCGCCAGGCACCAAAGGTGTAGTTGATGCCCGCATTGGTCACCGCATAACCGGCGGAATCCGACTCGCCATTGATAGTGGAAATGCGATCCTGGGAATCAACCAGCACTTCCTCAACGGACCAGCCCAGCCCCTGCTGCCGCCGTTGTCCCACGCGCAGGGTCAGCTTCTGTGGAGCAATATAGGCCAGCGGCTGGTCATAGGTTTCATTCTGTCCATAGGTGTACACATAGCTGGCCTCGACAAAGCGGTCACCGCCGAGTTTATAGCCCAGCAGTGCCTCAGCACCATAGATATAGGCATCGTCCAGATTAATGTACTGCAGAATCGGCAGTCCCGCCGTGGTGGTATAGCCGGTTTTCGCCAGCTCGATATAGTTGTGATATTTCTGATAATAGAGAGCGGTGCTGTAATAGAATGCGTTGTATTTGCCATCAAACCCGATATCCGCGCCCCACACGGTTTCATTGTCCAAATCCTGATTGGGGATCTGCGAACCGGTGCTGGGGTTATTGCCGTACGCCTCATTGAAATAGGGCGTTCTCGTGGAATTGGAGAGTTTGACATAGGGGACAAAGGCATCGTTAAACCGATAACCAGCCTTGAGTTCACCGGAGAAAAGGTCGTCGGAGGCATCGGTATCGTGCTGTTTTACCTGGTTCAGAAGCGCGGCCGGCACCAGTTTGGCCAGGGCGCTGGTCTTGACATTGGAATCCACATACCGGTCCACATGCTCATAGCCACCGGCAATTTTGAAAAAGGCCTTGCCCACAGTGATATCATCAGCCACCCGCAACGCTCCATCCCGCTGACTGCCGCCGGTAATGCCAAAGGCTTTCACCCAATCGCTCCAGCCCGAAGAACTCCAGGTGCGCAGGCCATTGGTGATGTTCATGTTGGAATATTCCCCGGAAAAGGAGAGTAGGTTGTTACCCAGCTGTTTCTTTGCCGAAGCCTTACCGCCCCAGGTTTCGCTCTCCCGGTACAGCTGACGGCTGTTGGACTGCGTTGCCTCGATTTTCTGGTCCATGTCATAATGCAGATCATTGCCATAGACCTGCAGATCCACATCGCTCAGGCCAGCCAGCTGCTTCGCCTTATAGCCAAAGAAATAATACTTGCCGTCATCATTGGGTCGGTCGGTGTACATCCACACCGAGCCGTTTTTGAAGCGGGACATGGGGTCTTCCGTATTGGCCTTGCTCCGCATGAAGCGGGCATACACATAGCTGTCCTCGCTGGTTTTGACGGCCACTGATGCATTCAACGCGTTGGTGTCGGAACCCGAGTGCAGCACCTCGTCACCGTTACCATCCTTGTAATTGGCAAAATCAGAAAAACCGCCGCTCACGGAAACGCTGACCTTGTCATTGGCCATTGTGGCACCCGCAGCGGTGGTAATTCCATCCTTAGAGAAAAAGGAGACGGAACCATCCACAAACCCGGAAGCAGTAAAGTCATGAGTGGTATTGAAGACAGGATCCTTGAAATGGGCTACCACGGCACCGCTCATGGCGCCGATCCCCAGAGTGGCTCCCTGGGCACCCCGGTAGACATCCACGGTGCCGATGTCCAGCATGCTCATCAGGTTCGTGGAATCAGGGTGCGCAGCGTTGAGCCGCATCCCTTCAATATACACCGGCACGCCGGTATTGCCCCGGCCACGGATATAGGGCTCGGACTGGTAATCGCTTGACTGCTGTGACTCCACGAAAAAAACATCTTTTAAGGAATCACTGAGTGATTCCGGCTGCGCTGGCTGCTGACTGGTCTGCACCTGCCAGTTATCCTGGGTGAGCGAAGGTTCCTGCCACCAGGTGTCTTCCACGGTGATCGCCTCCAGATTGGTCGTATCCGCCCAAACCGCACTCACGGGCCACGCTCCCAAAACACATAATATGCCTGCGGCCCAATACACTTTCCTCATGCCACTCATCCTGTACTCTCCTGTTGGTTGTTGATTGTGTTGCCTTACGTGCGGCTTGGGTGAGCGACTAACCGTGAGTGGTGTGCCCACTCACTTTCCACATCCTCATCCCCCCTCCAGGAGTGTTGAGACGCATCATCGACCGACATCCGATTTTTGTTATTTAAATAAAAACATAACGGTACGCAAGCGTTATATTGATAATGAATAACGAAAAACAATGGAACAATTCTGCGTTATACCTTTTCCCTTTGCCCTACGTTCGATTGGACCTGCCGCAAATAAGCAACCAAACGCAAACAATCACACAACCTGAAAAAAACGGGATACTGACCCAAACGTAACAGTGCACAGATAGGCTCACTTCAATATACAAACACGGGATGTTGTTCGGAAGAACGGCAAAAAGTGTACGCCGCGAGCCACAGGCAAGGGGGCATGGCATGGCACCGCAAAAGTTTCGATCTCTTTGGATTTCTGATTTGCACCTGGGCACACGCAATCTGCAAAACGAAAAGCTGCTCGATTTCCTTCTGCAAAACGATTCGGACTATCTCTATCTGGTGGGGGATATCTTTGATCTCCTGCAGGCGCAGAAACGCTGGTACTGGCCCATGATTAACGACCAGATCGTGCAGACCATTCTCGCCAAAGCAGCTGCCGGAACCCAGGTGGTGTACATCCCCGGCAACCACGATCACATGCTGCGCAAATTCAACGGCTGCACCTTCAATAACATCCGCATCCTGAACAGTGCCGTACACGAAACCGCCGAGGGCAGGCGCTATCTCATCATCCATGGGGACAAATTTGATCCCATCGTGCAGCACAGCCCCTGGCTGGCCTCCCTGGGATCTACTGCCTATGAAACGCTCCTGGTATTGAACCGCTGGTTCAATTTTGGACGCCGAAGTGTCAACCGCAAGCACCACACACTTTCTTCCTGGGTCAAACACCAGGTGAAGATTGCGGTGAACTATATGGGACGGTTTGAGGAGGTGGTGGCCAGGGAGGCTGCCACAACCAAGGTGGATGGGCTTATCTGCGGGCATATTCACCGGGCCGGGATTCGGCAGATCGACAAGGTGCTCTACACCAACGCCGGTGATTGGGTGGAAAGCTGCACCGCGCTCGCGGAGAATCAATTCGGGCAGCTGGGTGTAATCGAATGGCACAATCAACAACCCCTGCATGCGGCGGTGGCTGGTCAACTCTATGAGAATCTGTATCGCAACCGATGCCTGGCATCCACAAATTAACGGTGTAGTCACCACCCTTTCCCACACAGCTGACATGCTGCGCCAGTGGGGACACGAGGTTCTGGTGGTCCAGCCGGACCTTTTTTCCACTATTCCCTGCCCGACCTATCCTGAAATCCGGCTCTCCAGGGTGACCCCTTGGGGAATGCGCCGCCGGTTACGGGAATTTTTACCGGATGCCATACATATCGCAACCGAAGGCCCTATTGGCTGGGCCACCCGCAGGGCCTGCCTGAAACTGGGACTCACATTCACCACATCCTATCATACCCGTTTCCCTGAGTATGTACGCCTGCGCGCGCCTCTTCCATTGGGAGTAAGCTATGCGTTGATCCGCCGTTTTCACCGGGCCGCGGAACGCACCATGGCAGCCCCCACCATTATCGACGAGC
>DAIODL010000118.1:0-6561 GCA_036746815.1 Desulfobulbus sp. | reverse complement strand
CTGCAGTTGTTTCAACTCCCGCTGCATCTGTTTGCGCAGGCGGTAATCCAGGGCGGAAAGGGGTTCATCCAGAAGCAGCACCCGGGGTTTGTTGACAATGGCCCTGGCAATGGCCACCCGCTGCTGCTGTCCGCCTGAAAGCTCATGGGGGCGGCGCTGCTGCATATCGGCCAGCTGCACCATCTCCAAGGTTTTGAGCACGGTCTCCGCTATTTCCTGCGCCGGTGTTCCGGCCATGCGCAGGCCAAAAGCCACATTATCGAACACACTCATGTGCGGGAAGAGCGCGTAATTTTGAAAGACCGTGTTGACTGCCCGTTTTTCCGGCGGGATATTGCTCATATCCTGGCCGTCCAGCAGCACTTTGCCACGGGTGCACTCTTCAAAACCACCGATTAAGCGCAGGATCGTTGTCTTTCCGCAACCGGAAGGACCAAGCAGAGAGAGAAATTCACCATCTGCCACGGAAAGGGAAATGTCTGTCAGCGCCTGATGACCACTGTACTCCTTATCCACTCCAATCAGTTCGATAACAGCTTTGTTCAATCGTCCCTTGTGCCTCCTGAGAACTGTAGCAACAGTGTGCCCAGCTAATACATTTTACGTTTGCCGAAATTGGAACCAATGACGTTGAAGCTGTTTTCCACGATGAAGAGCGCGTGTTCGTCAATGGAAAACACCAGCCGTTCCAGTTTTTTGAGCTGCAGATTGTTGGTTATCGCCATGAGGATGAGTTTGTCCTGACCGTTATACGCGCCCTTGGCTTTGATAAAGGTCGCACCCTGGCGCAGAACATCGGTGAACGCTTTGGCGATGTCTTGATTCAGATCACTGATTATATAAACGATTTTCCGCTGATTAAACAGGGAAAGAATGTAATCGATGACTGTCGAGGAAATGTAGACGAGGATAATGGAGGCAATGAAGATATCCGGTGTGTAGAAAGAGATGGTAAGTGCAAAGAGGATGGCGTTGAAAAAGAGATAGACTTTGCCCACGCCGATATTGAAATGGGTATTGAGCATAACCGCGGCGATATCAAGCCCACCGGCAGAACCCAGGGAGCGCAGGGTGATACCGCCGGCCGCACCGCAGACAAGACCACTGGCAACAGCGGCATAGAGTTGATCCTTGATATGGAAGTCACAGGTGATCCACTGGCAGGCCAGGGTAACGGTGATCATGCCATAGAGGCTGTACCAGAAGAAGCGGCGGCCCAGATAAAACCAGCCCAGGAGAAAGAGCGGGATGTTGAATAGAAAAAACCAGATGGAAGGGGAGAGCAGGTGGGTTTTATACCAGATAAGCAGGGCTGCACCGTAAGCTCCCCCGGTGATAAAAGTGTTGCCCACGACCGCGCCGTTGACACCAACAGCAAAGAGAATTGCACCCACTGATAACAGAAACAGATTCCACGCAATGGCAGAGGGCGTACTCCGGTATGGCATCAGTCGGCCCCCTTGATGCGGTCAGCAAGTGTATAGGCGTTCATCAGCGGTTGGTCCGCAGACACCAGATGAGTGTTTTGTAAATCAGTTTGGCGGCCAGCAGTGGTCCATCTATTTCACCAGCCTGCGGAACTATGCCGGTCACATCAAAGCCAATAATGGTCTTTTCGCGGGCAATCATGCGAATCAGATTATTGAGCGTATACCAGTCAAGCCCTCCCGGTTCGGGCCGGATCACCGCATGCATGCAGGCCGGATCGAGAATATCGAGATTGATGGCGACGTAGACGTTTTCACTTAAAAGATCAAGGGTGTCGATGGCCGCGTTCAGTCCGTTGTTATACAGGTCCCGGGCAAATACCAGATTATCGGGCGAGAGATTCTGTTTTTCCATTCTGGACATGCTGCGGATACCTATATGGGCGACCGGGCACATTTCCCGAATAGGAGTCATGACATCTGCCTGACCGGTGAATGCGTCAAAGAGGTGGGGATGCGCGCCCAGCTGGATCACACTGAGATCGGTAAATTGGCGCACGGCAGCGGCCACCAGCCCCTGACTGATCAGATGACTGCCGCCGATGGCGGCCACCAGTTTATTTTCACGGAAATACGGGCCGATCTTGCTGGAAACTGTTTCTGCCAGGGCTTGGTCAGGGCAGGTGATGGGGTCAAGGGTTTGCAGATTCAGATTCCCCAGATCCGTATCCGATTCCACATCATAATCAGAAAGCATCTGTGAAGCCTGGAGAATGGCTTCCGGCCCCTGGAGTATAGCCTCAGCGCCATAGGAAAGCCCATTATAGGGAACGGGCACAATCACAGCTTTGGCCTGATTGTAGGGGATATTCTCAGATTGAAGGCGAAGAAAATTCATAGCATGTTGCCTGTATATTCAGCGATAAGTCGCCAAAATAAGTGTTCGGTGATTACTCTTCGTATTCACCGTCAAAGTCATCTTCTTCGTTCGTTTCGTCACTTAAAGGCAGGAGCTTGACGGGATCAAGCGAACGAATCAGATATTCCGCCTCGCAATCGTTACAGTATACGATATCGTCTTCTTCGCAAAAGGAATCGATGATGATGTCACCGCCGCAGACTGGACATTCTTCGACCAGGATATCTTCTTCATCGCTTTCTTTTTCACTCATGTATGTACCTCAGATGGATCGTCTTGCATCAAAAAAAATCTTCAGCATGGAAAGGGAGGCAGGTCTTACCCCGATTATGCGTACCCTCGTAAAATGTTCCATGATGGAAATATACCAACACCTCCCTGTCAATAAAAAATTACGGAAACTGCAGGGGGCAGATAAGGGATGCGTATCACTTGGGGTACAGGCAATTCCTCCTGTAGAAGTTCTAATATGCTGATGTCATGAGCGAACCGGAATACCTGGGCGTGCGCAACTCTTATGGGGATGGCTGGAGAAAAGTTTTGATGAGAAAATCAGCAATTTCTTTACCCTGTTGCAAGGTAAAGTTGGGCCAGCCGGGAATGGGTGTATCACTCGCCAGCGCAATGATTCCCGGACACTGTTCATGAATCCAGGGAGCCTCTGGTTCCCGGCGTACTTCAATTTTGGGAACTTCCGTGGCTTGTTTAAACCCCTCGGCAATAACAATGTCCATATCGGGAAACAACTGCTGTGCCAACTGGTAGAGGGGGGCCCGAGAAGGTTTACGTTGTACTACAAGTTGATCAGGTGCACACAGTGCGACCGCCTCGGCACCGCTTTGCTGGTAAAGGCTGGTATCAGTTCCGGGCTGGTCAAAAATTATTCCCGTCTCTTTGCTGGATTTAATCACAGCCACCCTGTATCCTTTATGTTGTAAGGTTGCGACAACTTGGCGGGCAAGCGTTGTTTTTCCTGAATTGTGCCATCCGACAAAGCTGATCACCGGGGGCATAATTTCTCCTTGAAGACAAAAAATTATTTTTTTTAACGAGTGATTTTTGTGCGCGCCGGCACAAGTTGTACTCCTCGCCTGTTCATACCATGGAGGTATTGTGAGCGCACGGGAGTTTTCCGTTTGATCTGACTTCACTCCTCTCCATGGTGTTGTGGATTCGGTGTCTGTTTTTTTGACTTGAGAACACCATTCATCCGTGAACCCGGAAGTAAGAACTGCTTCCCCGCATCAGGAGGATTTCCTGCCATGATGATGATGAAAAAAATTTTAGTGAGAACTGGAATCGCCTTAATGGCACTTATTGCTCTTGTCGCCATTGGCAGCTTCATAACCTATAAATCCATGAGCATGGATCAAATCAAGAGCATCCTGACCAAACAGGTCAAGGAAAGCACGGGCCGTACCCTGCTTGTCAATGGACCGATGCATATGGAACTGGGCATGCACCCCAAGATTGTGCTCAATGATGTGACCTTTTCCAATCCGCCCGGTTCATCACGCTCAGATATGGTGAGCATCAAGCAATTTGAGCTGGTGGTTGCATTGAAGCAGCTCCTGCACAAGCAGCTTCTGGTGCAGCGTTTTATTTTGATTAAGCCGGACATCATCATTGAAACTGAAGACAAGGGAGCGGGGAATCTCGATTTTACACCTCCTGGCCCGCAGGAGTTCAAAAAGCCAGAAAAAAGCGATGAAAAGAGCGATTTTACCGTGGCTCTTGAAAAGCTGCAGGTCACCGATGGTGTCTTTACCCTGTACAATCGGACGTCTAAAACTAAAAAAGTAATCACCATCACCAATTTCACCCTGAACGCGAATCCCAAGGATCTGCTGGCCGTAGGAGATTTGAAGCTCAAGGCTGTTGCCGATGGGCACGCGATTGATCTTCAGGGAACGCTCGGCAGTCTTGCTTATTTCTTTAATGACCAGCCCTGGCCGGTGAATCTCACGGGCGTGGTGGATAAGCTGGCCCTGAAAATTGATGGCAAAGTAAATCAATTGAGAGCGTTTAAGGGGATCAATATCGATATCTTCGGCCAGAGCAAAGAGGTGCGTGAGGTATTGCAGGCGGCCAAGATTCAAAATCCACATCTTCCCAACTCCATTGGACCGCTTACAATTTCAGCAAATCTGCAAGATGCGGGCGAGCAGCTGAGCCTCAATAATGTAGCTGTGCAGGTGGGTAAACCGGAGTTTGCCCTGGTGCGGGTCAATGGCGGTGTAACGGATTTAAAGACGCTTGCGGGAATTAAGTTTGATGTCAAAGCCCAGGGCAAAGAGCTGGCCACCACCATTCATGAAGTGGGTGTTGAAAATTCGTATCTACCCAAAGCCATCGGTCCTTTTACGGTTACCACCACTTTGCAGGGAGGGGGGAGCCAGTTTGCGCTCAATCAGATAGACGCACTTGTTGGAAAGCAGGAATTTGCGCTGGTGCAGGCCAAAGGTGGTATTGCTGACCTGACTGGTCTCAAGGGCATTAAATTGAATGTGAACGTCAAAGGTAATGAGCTTGCACATGTGATTCGTGATGTGGGAATCAAAGATAAGCGTCTTCCAAAATCCATTGGTCCTTTCAACGTGTCCACTAATGTGCAGGGGGATCAGAAGACTTTTTCTCTGGACAAGATTGTCGCGCAACTGGGCAAGAAATCTTTTGTCGATCTGGGAGTGACGGGTGGTGTGCGTGATTTGACCGGAAATCTTATGCCGGAAATTCAGTTTAACGTTGACTGTCAGAACCCCGCAGTTCTTTCGTCCGTCGCTGGAAGCGAGATTCCTGTGAAGGGTCCCGTTACCATCCGTGGTAAGGTCAAGGGCAGTGGTGATAAATGGAACATTACCGAACTTCTGGTCAAAGCACATGACAGCAATCTGATGGGCAACGTGGAGGTGCAACTGGGCAAACGTCCTCAGGTTAAGGGTAAATTGACCAGTACGCTTATTGACCTTACTGACTTTTCAGCCGGTGCGGATGCTCAAGAGAGTAAGGGGGGGGCTGGTAAGAAAAATGCACAGAATAAGGGGGATGGGCGGATGTTTCCCGCCGATCCGTTGCCTGTGGACATACTGCGGCAGGCAGAAGCAAATATCGCACTTCAGGCAGCCAAGATTCGTTTGAATGGCGCTGAGTTCACCAACTTTAAGACCTCAGTTATCTTGAAACGGGGTGTGCTCAACGTAGCACCCCTGAATTTTCAGGCGGGCGGAGGCACTGTACAGGGGAAGATTGAATTGAACGCTGCCGGCAAAAGGCCAGCGTTAATCGTTAAAATCGATGGTAACCAAATTTCCCTGGAAAAACTCCAGGACAAAAGCGCTATTACCGGCGGCAAGACGGACCTGACCATCGATCTTAAAGGCAGTGGTCAATCGATTCGCGATATCATGGCCACGGCACAGGGCGAAACAGTGGTCAATGTTGGCAAGAGTACGCTGGAGAATTCGTCTATGCATTGGCTGACCGGTGACTTTTTGTTTCAGTTGTTGAATGCCATCAACCCCTTTGCCAAAAATGAAACAACAACATCCATGGACTGCGCGGTGGTGCATTTTGTCATTAAGGACGGTGTGGCCACGGCCGACGATGGTATAGCCATCCGCACGGATAAAGAAGATATCGTGGGAGAGGGTGACATCAACCTGAAAAACGAGAAACTGGATTTAGGTATCCGGCCCAAGGCCCGGGATGGTATTGGCGTGTCTCTGGCGTCTCCTTTGGCAAGCCTGGTACGTGTTCAAGGCACGTTGGCTGATCCCGGCATGGGGATTGATATGCTGGGTACCCTGACCACTGCTGCCTCTGTGGGGGCTGGTGTGGCCACCGGCGGTTTATCCACAGTGGGCCAGGTAGTGGTGAGCAAGGTCATTGCGGACAGCGATCCCTGTAAGACCGCCCTGGAGAAACCTAAGAAGAAAACGGCACAAAATTAAGGTATTGAGTTAAGCGGTACTGAAATTGTTGTTTTCTGATAAGTCCCTCGAACCACCGGTTGGTTCGAGGGACTTATTTTTTTTATGAATGCGAGGGCTCAAGGATAGCACGGCTGCGCTTGAGCGCGCATAAGTCGCCGCACATGGTACACACGGCCTTATCAATAGGTTGGGAGGATTCCCGGTAGGCCTGCGCTTTATCCGGGTCCATGGCAAGAGAAAACATGGTCGGCCAGTCAAGGTCCTTGCGAGCTTTGCTCATGGC
>DAIODL010000117.1:0-6668 GCA_036746815.1 Desulfobulbus sp. | reverse complement strand
TTCCTACATTGACATGCGGCTTCTTCCGCTCAAATTTTTCCTTCGCCATCTCATGTCTCCTTGGACAAAAGTTCAATCAGGCTCAATCGATCATGCATCCCAATCGACTGATACTTTGGAGCCCGCGATCGGACTTGAACCGATGGCTTCCTCCTTACCAAGGAGGTACTCTACCACTGAGTTACGCGGGCACAAGAGCAACTAGATCAGCTTACAGATACGTTGGTAACACACAAAAACTGGAGCGGGAAACGAGACTCGAACCCGCAACCCTCAGCTTGGAAGGCTGATGCTCTACCATTGAGCTATTCCCGCTTCGTTGCGTTACCAACAACTCTTTCCGTAATTGAAAGAGAACTGGTGGAGGGGGGAGGATTCGAACCTCCGAAGGCGCCGCCGACAGATTTACAGTCTGTTCCCTTTGACCGCTCGGGAACCCCTCCACATATTTTCGTAAAAGACTAAAGACAGAAAGCAGAGGACAACCTCGTGTCAGCCGCTTTCTGGCTTTCGTCTTCTCTTCTACTGGAGCTGGCGATGGGACTTGAACCCGCAACCCCCTGATTACAAATCAGGTGCTCTACCGATTGAGCTACGCCAGCGAAAACCCCGCAAATATACACTGAATATTTTTTTAAGCAAGAGTTTTTTTAAAGTCACTCCCTCTCAACGCACAAAGGCCGGGAAACAACTCCCGGCCTTTGTAAGGTATCTCCCAAAAATTACATCCTATTCATTCAGTGGATTTTTGATATAGGAGGATTCGCGGTACCGTTCAAAAGCCATGGCGAATGTCCGGTATACCAGATGTGCAAATTTGGTATAAGGCATGTACAGGAACAGCATGACTACGGCAATGAGGTGCGTATAATACACCACATAACCGAGAGAAGGTACACCAATCAGGCGCAGAATCTCAGCCGCCAGACCTGTCACGCCAACACCCATGATGATCCAGATAAGGAACCAGTCATAGAAATTTTTGCTTGCCTTCCCGGCAACTTCCATTTTGATTCTGTTGGACCACAGAATACCAATACCCGCAATCATGGCAACAGCAGAAATGTTGGCCAGCAGTTTAAACGGGTTCCACATGGAGATCGGGCCATGCATGGAGGGGATGAAAATACCAATCACATCCTGCGTGAACAGGGAATAGCAGGTGACAATAAACAGGCCGATAAAGGCGTACATCAACGGCTGATGACCTTTGACTCGATCATAGTTAACTGTACACTCTTTAAAACGGTCATGTTTCAGAATTTCAACCACAGCCGGCCACAGAAACTTCTTAATAAACTGTGTGGCCGAGGGACGATAAGAAATACCCGCCTGTCCACTGCCAGACTCCATGCCCTTCCACATCTTGCTGACGCCCTTGATGACAGATGTCAGGGCGATACCAACAGCTGTAAGCATGATGAGATCGATAAACAGTACGTTCTTTGCCAGCAGGCGGAAATGCCAGTGGCCAAAAAACTGTGTATACCCGGCCTTAGCAAACTGCTCGCCCGATGGTATATGCATACCGCCGGAAATAAGCCACAGGACAAGGATAACGATGGCGGGAATCCCAATCAAAACTGGCAGATTCTTTGCTGAAGAACAAAGATCGGCCAATGCCTTAGGCCACCCCAAAGAACGGTATGCATAGGCACGAATCGCACCCATGACATCACCGGGACGGGCGCCGCGCGGGCACATGTCGGTACAGTCGCCACATTGATGACAGAGAAAAATTGAGCTGTCACTCATTAACTGATCCTTCATACCCCACTGTGCCAGAATCATCTGTTTACGGGGAAAAGGATTGGAATCGGTGGAAAGCGGGCAGGCGACAGAACAGGTCGCACATTGATAACACTTTTTCAAAGTGTCCCCGCCCGCCTCCTTCATGGCTCTTATAAAATCAAGATCGGGTTGCACGTTCATAGACATTGTTTCCTCCTGTCATGAAAGGTGTGATCTACGCGTCAGTCGGAGTTTATCACTAAATTTCGCCGGATACCGCCATCTGCAGAAACAGATGGCGGTATCCCGTCACAAACCAAAAGAGGGCAATTAGAAGCCCTTGAAGGGATTGGGCCCGATGGCAACAATCTCTTCGACAAACTCGTTGATAATCTCGGGAATCTTGTCGTAATCAGAAATAGCAATCTGACGCACCGCACACCGCTCAGGTTCCAAACCGAGCGACCCAAGCGTTTCACCGATATTTTCCATACGGCGGTTGGCAATTTCAGAACCTTTTACAAAGTGGCACTGATAATCGTCGCCGTATTTACATCCAAGCAAAAGCGCACCATCCATACCGGAGGACATAGCGTCCTTAATCCAGACCATGTTCACAGAACCAAGACAACGGACCGGGATGAAGCGAACCAGCGGGTTAATCTTGTTGTGGTGCATACCCGACATATCAATTGCAGGATAGGCGTCGTTCTCGCAGACAAAGCAGGCGATACGCAGTTTCTCTTCATTGTCATCCGGCACTTCAATGGCCTTGACCATGGAGCCGATCATATCGATGCTGTAATCCGCAAAGTTGATAATACGCTCCGGACAGGCACCCATACAGGTGCCGCAACGGCGGCAACGTGTCGGATTGGGCAGCGGAGTACCCTTTTCATCGTCATCAAGTGCACCAAAGGGGCATTCCTCTGTACAACGCTTACACTGTGTACAGCGGGAGAAAAAGAAATCCGGATAGGTTTTATCACCAGAGCGGGGATGCACAGCCACACCACGATCAGCAGACTCAATACACTGAATGGCTTTCAGTGCTGCACCGGTCGCATCATCAATGGTTTCTTCCATGGTCTCAGCTTTACGTACACCACCGCAGGTATACACACCGGTTCTTCGGGTTTCGTACGGGAAGCAGATGAAGTGCGAATCAGCATACCCGTCAAACAGATCCAGATCCAGGAAAGCAGGCCCCTGGCGATAGGCCAGATTAATGGTATTGGCATCTGCTGTAGTCGGAACCATACCAGCAGCCAGCACCACCATATCAACTTCAATCTGCAGATCCTCGCCCAGAAGCGTGTTGGCCGCATCAACCATAAGGGCGCCACCGGAGGCGGAAACCTGGGTGACAGCCGCTTTGGTCATAAAGACACCATCCTGTGCCTGCATGCCCTTATAAAAGAACTCGGCATTGCCCGGGGTACGCATGTGCTGATACAGAATATAGGCGCGGCCATCCGCAGGATTATCTTCCACCACATAGCTCGCCTGTTTCAGGGCAACCATGGAGGTAACAGAGTTGGCATACGGAAAATCCTTATCGTCTTCCTTAGCGCCAGGGCTCTGCACAAAGGCTACCCGAGCGGGAACCTTACCATTTTTGGCAAGTTTCTCGAATTCGGCATTGGTAACAACATTATTGAGCTTGCCATAGCCCAAATGCTCATATTCGGAAACATCAGCCGGTCTCCAACCTGTCGCCAGGACAACCGCACCGAATATTTCACCATCAGGATTCATGGTGGTATATTTCTGTAAACCCTTGTTAGGATCTTCAGCTTCACCCTTATTGATCAAATCCTGCTGATCAGCAGTAACCTTGGCAGGAGCATCCCATTCCGTGCTGCTGCCAGCTTCCTTGAAGGTTACGTTGAACTTGCCTGGCGCACCAGCAATACGGGCAACTTCGCAGCTGGTCTTGACGGTGATCTTGCTGTCACTCTGCACACCGGCAACCATATCCGCAATAGTCGGTTCCTCGAGCTCGCTGTAAGGATACTTGGTCGGAAACATTTTACGCCAGCCCAGAGCTTTACCACCCAACTGGGCATCTTTCTCGACCAGGGTAACCTCGTAGCCAGCCTTAGCAGCCTCTTTGGCAGCGGTTAAACCGGCAATACCACCGCCCATAACCAAGATCTTCTTGCTGATGGTTTCCAGCAAATACGGCTCAGGTAATTCTGTCTTCTGCGCGCGGGTCACTGCCATACGCACATAGTCAGCCCCCATCTCCTGCAGAAAATCATCAACGCTGCCATCTTCCTTCAAAGAACCTGTCCAGGCAACCTGCTCACGCAGGTTCCCGCGAACGGTGATAGTCTCAGGGCCAAAATTAAATTCAGGCTGCATAACCCGGGGTGAACAGGCACAGACAACAACGGTATTCACCCCAGCGTCTTTAATATCCTGTTCGATCAATGCCCGGCCTTCAGCGCCACACAGACAAGCATGCTCTTTCATCTCGATGCCAGCTTCGGAAGCGGCATCCTTCAAGCCATCGACATCAAGCACATCCCCGATGCCGCAACCAGTACAGAGATACGCACCATATACTTTCTTCATTGATGTTCCTCCTACCGTCCGATCTGAATGGCTTTGAGTGCTGCCGCAGTGGAAGACTGACCACTGGTGTACACGTCAACAGCGGATTTGGCGCAGCCAGCGGCAACCATTCCCTTCTCGGGCTCGGAGACCACAAAACCATTGCCATCCATGTTCACACCCAAAGCCTTGCCCTGCTCGCCAAGAGCGGGCTGCATACCGGTTGCGAGCACGCACATGTCAACCGACTGATGCACTTTGGCACCAGTCAGAGCGTTTTCGGCAACAACTGTCACGCCACCATCACGCTCTGCAACGATGTCCGCTACCTTACCCTTGATAAAGGTAGTATTGGGATCGTCCATGAATTTAGCGCGGAAGTGCTCGTACTTACCCGGCGTACGCAGATCAATGTAGAAGACATAGATCTTGGCTTCAGGATACTGCTCACGGATATAGGAAATCTGCTTAAAGGTGGCCATGCAGCAGATATAGGAACAATGCTGCAGATGGTTCTCATCACGTGAACCGGCACATTGCACAAAAGCAAAAGATTCCGGAGCCTTCTTATCACCAGGACGCAGGATCTGCCCTTTGGTCGGGCCATTCGGTGCGGCAAGGCGCTCCATCATCATGTTGGTGATAATGGAAGCTGAAGAATTGAAATGAAGATTGGTGATTTTGTTGGGATCGTAAGGATTCCAACCGGTAGACCAGATGATGGAACTTACCTGCAGCGTGAAAGTCTTCGGCTGCATGTCAAGGTCGACTGCATTGTATTTGCAGGCAGCCTTAACCGCTTGCAGGCACTCGGCAGAACAAGCCTCTTTTTTCAGCACATAACGACGAGGAAAAGCCATTTCATGCGGGAGATAAGCGGCCTTGGTTTTGGTCATGCCAAAGTTGAACTCATCGTCAATCTCGTCCGTGCATGCTTGAGCACAATCACCGCAGGCCGTGCAATTGGAATTGATGTAACGGGGAGCGGTTTCCAGCTGAACCTCAAAATGACCAGGACCGCCGGAAATGGATTTCACGGTCGTCATGGTATAGGTTCTGATCTTACGATTGTCCTTAACGCGCTTGAAATTGATCTCAAGACCACATGTCGGGGGACAAAGTTTGGGGAAATACTGGTTAAGTTGTGCTACCCGGCCACCGAAATAGGGGTTTTTCTCGATCAGAAAAACATCATTCCCCACCTCAGCTGCCTCGAGTGCCGCGGTCAAACCACTGATACCGCCGCCAACAACCAGTACCGCACCATTGCCTGCAGTGTCGCTCATGCCAAACCTCCATAACTGCTGGTATTGATGAAAGGTGATTTCTGGTTCAATTGATCCGAAAGGTAAAAATTACTTCATCTTTCGACTCAACTCAAACAAAATCATGACCATACAAAAAATCTCCAGACTCCACGAAGGAGTCTGGAGATTTTCCTATCAGTTACTATCCGATCGAGATTACAGCCACGGGGTGGTCTCGATGATGTTGATGCACGGTACTTTCTCGCACTTCCACTCTTTGGTGCTCGGATCAAAGGTGGAGTTGACGAAGCACTTCCAGTTCTCGTCATCGCAGGTCGGATAATCGGAGCGATAGTAGAATCCGGGGTAACGGGACTCTTTACGGAACTCGATGTGACGGATGTGGGTCTCAACACACCAGATGCGGTGGTAGTTTTCCCAAGCACGCAGCAACTCATGGAGATCGCCGGCAGCCATCTTCTCAGCATCCTCACGCATCATCTCCAGCAGGTTCAGGCAGATGTTGAGCAGTTTGCCGGAGGTCATATAGTAGGTGGCAACACCGCCGCCGTACTCATCGGTAGCCTTCATCAGACGCATCATCAAGCCAGCAGGTTTGATGTAGTTGGGGTTCACGTCCGCAGCGGTGGATGCATCCTTGAACTCCAGGTAGCGTTTAACCGGAGCGTAAATCTCGTCAGCCAACTCCTGAGCGGACTGAGCGAGTTCCGGGGTGAAATCAGCATGGTCACGGCAATACTTGACCATCTGCTTGGCGGCGATACGACCCTCAGCATGGGAACCGGAAGAGAACTTATGACCGGAAGCGCCCACGCCGTCACCGGCGGTGAACAGACCGTCAACCGTGGTCATACGGTTGTAGCCCCATTTGTACTGATGAGACCGGGGACCGTCAACGGTGGGTACCCAATCCTCGCTCGGACCAGAGGTCCAGATACCGCAGCAACCGGAGTGAGAACCGAGCATGTAGGGTTCGGTCGGCATAATCTCGGAACCGATTTTCTCAGGCTCAATGTTCGCGCCAGCCCACAGACCAGCCTGGCCAACAGACATATCCAGGAAGTCTTCCCAAGCCTCAGACTCAAGATGTTTCCAGAACTTCTTCACTTC
>DAIODL010000116.1:0-6681 GCA_036746815.1 Desulfobulbus sp. | reverse complement strand
CCTACACCCCGTACTACTACTCGACCTATGAGCAGGAAGACGAGGCGCGCCGCAGTGACCGTAAAAAGATCATGATTCTGGGCGGCGGCCCCAACCGTATCGGCCAGGGCATTGAGTTTGACTACTGCTGTGTGCATGCCTCCTTTGCGCTGCGTGAGATTGGCGTTGAGTCCATCATGGTCAATTCCAACCCGGAGACCGTGTCCACGGACTACGACACCTCGGATAAGCTCTACTTTGAGCCGCTCACCCGTGAAGATGTGCTCAACATCATTGAGCGCGAGAAACCGGACGGTGTGATTGTGCAGTTCGGCGGACAGACACCGCTGAATCTCGCGGTGCCGCTGTCCAAGGCTGGGGTTCCCATTATCGGCACCTCGCCGGATGCCATTGACCGCGCCGAGGACCGGGAGCGGTTCCAGCAGTTTCTGCAGAAGCTGGGACTGCGTCAGCCCGCAAACGGCACTGCACACAACGTGCAGGATGCGCTGGCGGTAGCCGAGCGTATCGGCTTTCCCGTGGTTATGCGGCCCTCCTATGTGCTTGGCGGCCGTAATATGCGCATTGTCTATAATGAGGATGGTATCCGCAAATTCATGGCCCTGCCGGGTATGAGCGGCACCGAGCATCCGGTGCTGTTGGATCAGTTTCTCAAAGACGCCATCGAGGTGGATGTGGACGCGGTCTGCGACGGCGCCATGACCGTGCTGGGCGGGATTATGGAGCATATTGAGGAGGCAGGTATCCACTCCGGTGACTCCTCCTGCGTGCTGCCGCCCCATACCCTGCCGCCTGCCATGATCGAGGAAATCACGGCGGCCACCAAGGCCATGGCTATGGAACTGGGCGTCATCGGGATCATGAACGTGCAGTTCGCGGTCCAGGGGCAGACACTTTTTATCCTGGAAGTGAACCCGCGGGCCTCGCGCACCGTGCCCTTCGTGTCCAAGGCCACGGGCGTGCCGCTTGCCAAGATAGCAACCAAGGTGATGCTTGGTATCCCGCTTGCCAAACAGGGCTTTACCAAGGAGAAAACCTTGAAACACTGGGCCGTGAAAGAGGCGGTGTTCCCCTTTGACCGCTTCCCCAATGTGGACACGCTGCTTGGGCCGGAGATGAAGTCCACGGGCGAGGTTATGGGTATTGACGATGACTTGGGGCTGGCGTTGGCTAAATCGCAGATGGCCACAAACTCCGAGCTGCCCATGAGCGGGACTGCCTTTATCAGTGTGCGCCACAGCGACAAAAACGCCGTGGTACCGGTTGCCGGCAAGCTGGAGAAACTGGGTTACAATATTATCGCCACCAAGGGTACGGCGGCCAAACTGAAAGAGTATGGCATCCATTGCACCGAGGTCAACAAGATATCCCAGGGGCGTCCCCATATCCTGGATAAGATTCAGGATGGTGAAATCCAGTGGATTCTCAACACCTCGGCGGGCAACCGCACTACGGAGGACAGTTATATTATCCGCCGGGCCGCTCTGGATTACCATATCCCCTATACAACGACCATTACCGGCGGTGTGGCATCGATACGGGCCATGGAGTCCCTGCGGCACCGTGCGATCAGTGTGAAGACCATCCAGGAGTTCGCAAAGGGCATTGACTGAACTTAAATCGATGTTAATGTAACATACTTGTGAATGTTACGTGTTTGCAGTCAGGGTCGATAACGGCCCGGTGAAGGAAGAATTTTTGGAGATGCTCGTTGAATACCTTCTATAAAAATCTCAGTATGTGGCTGGTAATCGGTTTGACCGTGATTCTTCTGGTCCAGCTGTTTAACAAGCCGCAAAACCAGAGCCGCTCCATCAGCTACAGTGATTTTTGGTCCAGTGTCGAGCGTGGAGATATCAACAAGGTCAACATCCAGGGTGATGATATTTCCGGTGTGGCCAAGGATGGCCATCCTTTTAAAACCATCATGCCTAATGATGCGGGCTTGATTCCCATGCTCAGGGATGCCCACGTGGATATCGCCGTGAAAAAACCGGAAGAAACTCCATGGTATCTCACTATTTTTGTTTCCTGGTTTCCCATGTTGCTGCTCATTGGGGTGTGGATTTTCTTCATGCGCCAGATGCAGGTGGGAGGCAAGGGCGGAGCGCTTTCCTTTGGGAAGACCCGGGCCAAACTGCAGGGTGAGGGGGAGGTTAAGGTAACCTTTAAGGATGTGGCCGGTATTGATGAGGCTAAGGCGGAACTGGAGGAAATTATTGATTTTCTCAGGGATCCGCAGAAGTTCACCAAGCTGGGCGGACGTATCCCCAAAGGCGTTTTGCTGGCCGGTTCTCCCGGTACCGGTAAGACGCTGCTGGCACGCGCCATTGCCGGTGAGGCCGGGGTGCCGTTTTTCACCATCTCCGGTTCCGACTTCGTGGAGATGTTTGTGGGTGTAGGTGCCTCTCGGGTGCGGGATCTGTTCAGCCAGGGCAAGAAAAACGCCCCCTGCATCATCTTTATCGATGAAATCGATGCCGTGGGCCGCCACCGTGGTGCGGGCCTTGGCGGCGGGCATGATGAACGTGAGCAGACGTTGAACCAGCTTCTCGTCGAGATGGACGGATTTGAGGATAATGATGGCGTCATTATCATCGCCGCTACCAACCGGCCCGATGTTTTGGATCCGGCGCTGCTTCGTCCCGGTCGTTTTGACCGGCAGGTGGTGGTTCCGGTACCGGATGTGAAAGGCCGCGAAAAGATTCTGGAAATCTACGGCAAGAAAACAAAGCTTGCTGATGATGTGGATCTGGCAGTCATTGCCCGGGGAACACCTGGCTTTTCCGGTGCGGACCTTGAAAATCTGGTGAACGAAGCGGCGTTGATGGCGGCGCGGGAGAACCGTGAATCCGTGGATGCCGCCCTGCTGGAACGGGCCAAGGACAAGGTAATGATGGGCGCGGAACGCAAGTCCATGATCATCAGCCCCAAGGAGAAAGAGATCACAGCGTATCACGAAGCCGGGCATGCCCTGGTGGCCAAACTGCTGCCCGGAACCGATCCGATTCACAAGGTGACCATTATTCCCCGTGGCCGGGCCCTGGGCTTGACCATGCAGCTGCCGGTGGATGAGAAATATACTCATGCCAAGGGGTATCTGCTCAATTCCATTGCTATTCTGTTTGGCGGCCGGGTGGCGGAGCATCTGGTATTCAATGAAATCACTACCGGTGCGGGTAATGATATTGAGCGTGCCAGTGAGCTTGCCCGCAAGATGGTCTGCGAATGGGGCATGAGCGACGAGCTGGGGCCGCTTGCCTATGGTAAGAAGGAAGAGCATATTTTCCTGGGCCGTGAAATTGCCCAGCATCGTGACTACAGCGAGTTCACTGCGCAGAAGATTGATGCGGCGGTCAAGCAGATTATTCTTGATGCCAATGACCGGGTAACCACGCTTCTGCAGGACAATATGGATATTCTAAAAGCCATTGCCCTGGAGCTTTTGGACAAAGAAACCATCATGCTTGAGGATATGGAGCGTATTATCCGTTCACTGCGTGGCGGCGGGCCGCCGGAAGAAGCACCGACAGAAGAGCCCGTTGCACCGCTGGATGTTCCGGAGATATCGGCCTCTACGGAACCACCCAAGCCTGCCGACCCTGAAACATCCGATCAGAATTCGGTAACACCGCCACCGGCGGAGACGGCGGAAGCCTGAACTTGCGTTTTTTTAAAGTGTATCTATGGGTTATCTTCACCTGTTGAAGATAACCCATTTTTATTGGTGGATTGCGGATTGGGATTTTATTTGGGAAAGGGAGCGACAGACAAGCATGCAGACGCAGATTATGGGGATTCTTAACATTACCCCCAACTCGTTTTCTGATGGTGGAAAATGGACCAGTGAAAATGCCTTAGAGCGCCACATTGAAGAGTTGCTTGCTGCAGGTGTGGACATTATCGACATTGGTGGGGAATCCACCCGCCCTTTTGCGGAGCCTGTTTCAACTGAAGAGGAGTTACGGCGGGTGATCCCAGCCATCAAAAAGGTACGCGAGCGGAGCTCACTGCCCATTTCCATTGATACCACCAAGGCTCAGGTCGCACGTGCTGCCCTTGATGCCGGCGCCACGATGATCAACGATATCTCGGCCCTGCGCCAGGATCCGGACATGATCGATGTAGCGCGCTCTTTTGAAGGGCAGGTGGTGATCATGCACATGCAGGGCACTCCGCAGAATATGCAGGTTGATCCGCAGTACATCGATGTGGTTGCGGAAATTAATGCATTTCTGGCAGAGCGCATTGATTGGATGGAGCAGAAAGGGGTTGACCGGTCGCGGATTATTGTTGATCCGGGGGTTGGGTTTGGCAAAAGTCTGGAACACAATCTGGCGATTCTTCAAAATGTCCACGCCTTTGCCTGCCATGGTTGTCCGGTGTTGATCGGGCATTCACGAAAATCATTTCTGGGGCAGCTGCTGGATCTTCCGGTGGATGATCGCGACTGGCCCACTGCCATGGTGGCCGCTTTTGCTGCCTCCAGGGGGGCGGACATTGTGCGCGTGCATCAGGTGCGTTCCACTGCGATTGCCCTGCGATTGGGCTCCGCATTATGGGAGAGTACCCTGTCAGGCAGCTCCAGTTGAGAGGACTGCCCCTTTTTCTTGACAGGTTGTTCCCTATTGCCGTATTTTGGCGAACTATGTGTCCCTTTGGCAGTCCTTTCTGGTTCTGCAGGAGTCACACATAACGTAATTTTTCTATTATTGTCTCTGGTTGCTTTCGTTTGTTCCTGTTTTTTCAGCATAAGGATAAAATTATGACGCAAATTCAAATAAAAGTCATGAATGCTATTGCCCGCGAAGGGCTTGATCTATTCAGTGACCATTACCGTGTCAGCCCGGATGCTGCCAATCCGGAAGGCCTGCTGGTGCGGAGCAGCAAGGTCGATCTGAGCGGTTACCCGGAACTTCTGGCTGTTGCCCGCGCAGGTGCCGGGGTGAACAACATTCCGGTGGATGAGGCCACGGAAAAAGGTATATGTGTGTTTAATACCCCCGGTGCCAATGCCAACGCGGTGGTGGAGCTGGTGTACACCTCGCTTGGTATCTGGCTGCGCAATGTGGAAAAGAGCATCGAATTCTGCCAGGGGCTGTCAGGCATGTCCGATGAGAAGATCAATCTGGAAGTCGAGGCCCGCAAAAAGATTTTCAAGGGCGAGGAGATGGCCGGCAAAACCATGGCGGTCATCGGCCTGGGAAAGATAGGTGTGGGCGTTGCCAATGCCGGTCTGCATCACCGCATGCGGGTGCTGGGTTTTGATCCATTTCCGGCACTCGACAATATCCATCATCTGCATCCGGATGTGGTTCTGGCCCGTTCCCGTAAAGAGGCGCTCAGCCAGGCGGATTTCATTTCCGTGCATATCCCGCTCAACAAAAATACCAAAGGGTATGTGTCCACCAAGGATTTCCTGGAGTTCGTCAAGAAAGGGGCTGTGCTCATTAACTACGCCCGTGGCCCAATTGTTGATGAGGATGCGGTGCTCGCCGCCCTGGAGAGCGGTCAGCTGCGCGGTCATATTTCTGACTTTCCCTCAGTCAAGTTTCTGGGAAATGACAAAATTCTGGTTACCCCGCATCTGGGTGCTTCCACAGCGGAATCCGAGGAAAATTGTGCCACCATGGCTGTGCGCGAGTTAAAGAATTACCTGGAATATGGTAATATTGTGCACAGCGTCAATTTCCCCAATATCGAAACTATTCCCACGGTGGAGGTACATACCCGGCTTACGGTGATCAATAGGGATCAACCGGGCATGATTGGTACCATCAGCCATCTGCTGGGGGCGGAAAAAATCAATATTATCAACTATACCAACAAGAGTAACGGCACGGTTGGATATAACATTATTGATTGCGCGGGCTCGGTTTCCGAAGAGGTACAGCAGAAGATCGCTCAGCAGGAAGGCGTTCTGCGCGTGCGTGTTATCCCGCTTTCCATTCGTGGGGTGTGATCACGTTTTAAGGATGTTTGTACCCAGGTAAGCATGTGGTGACTGGAGCGGTTCATTTTTTGGTCTGTGTACAAAAATAACATTTTGTGGCTAATATATTGATATAGCAAATGAAAATATGCTTTATCAGCTTGCCCGGGTAAATATCCGCTTGTTCAAAGTTCAAGATCTTTTACGAATTAGATTTCAGTGTTTGTGCGTTGCTGTTGCATAACATGGTGAATTATATATAATTTATAGAAAAAGTAACCAGGCTGCATGAGTGGCACGGATGCTGCAATTATTTGAGTAATTCTTCATCTCTTCTCTCCTTTTGTCGGCTTGGTTCATCGGGAATCAAGCCGATTTTTTTTTATCCAAATGCAGATCGTCGATACCCGGGTGTTTCTTTGCCCACAATCCTCATATGAGCCACAATCACTGAAACAGGCGGTGGATACAGTACTGACGCCTGGTGTGGGGCGTGATGCATGGCGGTCGGCGAAAATTTTGCTCAAGCCCAATCTCATTACCGCGACCAATGCACGTCTGTCCTGCACCAACAGTCAGCTGATCACCACGGTAGCCGGTTGGCTGCTTGACCAGGGCGCGCAGGTCACGGTGGGAGATTCTCCAGCCTTTGGTTCAGCCCATTCAGTACTGCGCGCCATTGGAGCGTTGCCGGAGCTCGAGCGTCTTGGGGTGAGGATTGCCGAGTTTCGTCGTAAGACGACTCTGCA
>DAIODL010000115.1:0-6714 GCA_036746815.1 Desulfobulbus sp. | reverse complement strand
ACAGCAGGAGCGCCAGTACCTGGAACAGGTGCTGCGTCAGGTGAACGGCCAGGTTAGCGCCGCGCATCAGATGATGGGTATTTCCCGCAAAAGCCTGTACGACAAGATCAACAAGTACAATCTGGATCTGGCGCCTCTGCGCCGGGACAGCGGGAGCGGTGTAGACTGAACAGCGCCCCACCCAGCAGCCCTGCATCTACAATTTTTCTTTCCCCAGGCGCATCCAGTCCCCGGGAAAAATCTGCACATTCGTCTCAACGCCCTCGCCTTTCCACTCCCCATTTCCCTCACTTCCTATAAAGTTTCACATTGTTTCATATTGCACTTTATGTTTCTCTGTGTTTTGCAATGTTCCGAAACAAAACAGGGAAGCAAAAGCATGTTTTCTTGCAACCAGTTGAAATAAAACAACTTATTACAACTGGCACATATCGTGCTATTCCCTGAACAAAGGGGACTCCGCCCGGCAACACCTGTCTACGGATACCCATTATGCATTGAAATACAACCAGTTACACATAGACCACGACCATTACAAGCAAGGAGAACAGCATGGCAATCATCACTCTTTTCAGCGGCAGTTTTTGCCTGGACGAGCAGTTTGTACAGTTGCTCGAACATAAGATCGGCTATCACCTGATCACCGATGCGAACATCGTGGCCAAAGCAGCGGAACGTGCCAATATCAGCGCCAAGAAACTTGAAAATATCCTCAATAACAAATCCTCCATCTTCAATAACATCACCCATGAGAAGGAACGGAGCATCTGCTGGCTGAAGCTGGCCATGGCGGAAACCCTGGTGGATGCGGACAAGGTGCTTATCACGGGCACCACCGGGTATCTGGTGACCGATGAAATTACGCATGTGCTGCGGGTCTGCCTGATCGCGGACATTGGCTTCCGTATCCAGCAGGCGGTTTCCCAAAACGATATCAGCGAGAAAGATGCCACTAACCTCATCCGCAAGCAGGACAAAGACCGCGCCGCCTGGACCAGCACCGTGCTCAACCAGTCCGATCCCTGGAGTTCCTCCCTCTATGACCTGGTGATTCCGATGGACAAAACCACCATGGACGAGGCAGTGACCCTGGTGATTGAAAATGCGAACAGCGAAGTGCTGCAACCCACTCCGGCCTCGAAGAAGGCGGTGCAGGACTTCCTCCTGGCTGCCCGCGCGGAAGTGGCCCTGGCGCAGAAGGGGCATTTCATCACCGCGAGCGCCAAAGACGGTGCCGTCACCCTGACCATTGAGCAGAACGTGCTTATGCTCAACCGCCTGGAAGAGGAGCTGAAAAGCATCGTCGATCAGGTGGAAGGCGTGCAGTCCATTGATATCCGCCTCGGCAAAAACTTCCACCAGGCTGATATTTATAGAAAATATGATTTTGAAGCGCCCAAACTGCTCCTGGTGGACGATGAACGGGAATTCGTGCAGACCCTGTCCGAGCGGCTGTCCATGCGCGATATTGACTCCGCGGTTGTCTTCAACGGCGCCGAGGCCCTGGACCTGATGGCCACCGATGACCCCGAGGTCATGATCCTTGACCTGAAAATGCCCGGCATCGACGGCTTTGAGGTGTTGCGTAAGGCCAAACAGACGCATCCCAATGTGGAGGTTATCATCCTCACCGGACACGGTTCCGAGGACGACAAGATCACCTGTATGCAGCTGGGCGCCTTTGCCTATCTGCAAAAACCGGTCGACATGGAAGAGCTGAGCGCCACCCTGCAGCGTGCCTATACCAAGGTTCGCGCCCGCAAAGATGCTTGAGGAAAACGGGATGTAAAACGCCGCGTCGGGAAACCGAGGAGGAGTCATGAGCTTGTCTGAGCGTTTGCGGTTGGATTTCTGGCGCGGGGAAAACGCGTCAGGTCTGTATAAACAGCTGTTCAATTACAAAAGGCTGTGGAAGGCCTCGGCCCTGATTCTGGTGGTCATTGTGCTGGTGCCGCTGACCCTGCTTACCGCCTATGAATACCGGGTGACCAAGGATGCCTTCGAGGCCGAGGCCATGGCGCGTTCCGCCCGTTTTGTCTCCAAAACCAGGCGCACGGAATCCTTTCTGCTGAGCAAAAAGCTGTTTGCCCTGGAATTCATCATCAATGACAATTCCCTGGAACAGCTCGTTCAACCCGGCCGTGTGGACACCCTGCTGCTCAACCTGAACCTGGGCCAGACCCTGTTTCTGGATCTGGGGGTCATTGACGACAAGGGGCGGCAGCGGGCTTACGCAGGTCCAGACCATCTGGAAAATGCCGATTATTCGGGGCAGCCCTGGTTCAAGGAAATTCAGAACCACGGCATCTTCATCAGCGACGTGCTCATGGGGTTCAGGCATCAGCCGCACATCATTATCGCGGTCAAGAAGACCATGCCCAACGGCACCTTCTATGTGGTGCGCACCGCGGTGAGTATCGACCGGCTCATGGAAATTCTCTCGCTTGAGCAGTCCGGCGAGGTGGGTGATGCCTTTCTCATCAACCGCGACGGCGTTTTACAGACCCCATCCCGCTATTTTGGCAGGGTGATGGGCCGCATCCCCCTGCAGATTCCAGCCTTCTCCGATCGCACGGAAAGCTACCAGCAGAACGGCCTGAGCACCCTTGGCAACCTCACCCTGCAGCCGGGTGCCCAGGGCAGCATGGACTCCGCCTACCATGGCGGTCTGGTGGTGAGCTATGCCTACGTGGAAAATTCCCCATTCATCCTCATGCTGGTCACCCCGAAAAACGCGCTTCTGTCCCAGTGGCAGGACACCAAAATGAAAATCCTCATCTTTCTTGCCTGCGCGGTGGCTTTGATGATCGTGGTGCTGATGTGCGTGGTCACCTACCTGGTCAACTCCATCTACATTGCTGACCAGAAACGGGTGATGACCCTGCACACCATCGAATATTCGGAAAAAATGGCCAGTATCGGACGGCTGGCCGCGGGCATTGCCCATGAAATCAATAACCCGCTGGCCATCATCAACGAGAAGGCCGGGCTCATCCAGGATATGTTCCAGTTCAAACAGCAGTACAAGGATGACCCCAAACTGCTGGGGCTGGTGGACTCCATTATCTCCTCGGTGGAGCGGTGCGCGCTCATCACCCGCCGGCTGCTCGGCTTTGCGCGCACCTCCAGCGGCCAGCCGGTGAGCATCAATGTCCAGAATATCGTCACCGAAGTCATCAGTTTTCTGGGTAAGGAGCCGACCTACCGCTCCATCACCATTGATGTGGATATTGCACAGGGTATCAGCGATATCGTTACGGAAAAGGGCAAGCTGCAGCAGATTCTCCTCAACATCGTGAAAAACGCCTTTGCCGCAGTTAAAGACGGCGGCCACCTGTGGATCAAGGGCAGCCAGTTGCAGAATGCGGTACAATTAACCATCAGAGACGATGGCTGCGGCATTCCCCAGGAGGATCTGGCGCGAATTTTCGAGCCGTTCTTCACCACCAAGGGCGATCGCGGCGGCACCGGTCTGGGGCTCTCCATCACCTACAGCCTGGTTTCCGAGCTGGGCGGTAAGATTGAAGTCGCCAGCGAAAAGAACAAGGGTACCTGCTTCACCATTACCCTGCCGCTGACAATGCCGGCACATAAGGAGTGAGCTATGCGTGTATTATTAGTCGATGACGAACAGGAGCTGGTCACCACCCTGGCGGAGCGGTTATCGCTGCGTGATATTGATGCCGACTGGGCCACCAACTGGCAGGATGCCATGAAAATGGCGGAAGAGCAGATTTACGACCTGGCCGTGCTCGACATGAAGATGCCCCAGATGAGTGGGCTGCAGCTCAAGGCGGAGCTGCACAAAAAGTACCCGGCCATGCGTTTCATCTTCCTCACCGGCCACGGATCCGAGGATGATTTCGCCGCCGGGTCCTCCGAGGCGGGTGCGGAAAATTATCTGATCAAACCGGTCAACATTCAGGAACTGGTCGCCAAAATCAACGCCGCGTTCAGTGGCAAGGAAGCGTAAGCCATGAACGGGAACACACCCGACTGGGCCAATGTGCAGGTATTTGGCAAAGTGGCGGCTTCGGTGTCCCACGATCTCAAAAACGTGCTGGCCATTATCAATGAAAACGCGGGGCTGCTTGATGATTTTTCCCTGCGTGCGGCCAAGGGTATCCCCATACCGCCGGAGCGGCTGCGCACCATCATCGCCGGCATTACCAAGCAGGTGAAACGCGGCGACGCGGTGCTGAGCAATCTGAGCAACTATGCCCACAGCACGGACAACCCCATGAAGCGGGTGCAGGTGGGAGAGCTCGTCGTCATGATGGTGGCCCTGGCCGGGCGGCAGGCGGCCATGAAGGAGATCACCCTTACCCTGAAACCCGCGCAGGTGGCGGTCACCACGCAGGCAGTGCTTCTGGAATCCCTGTTTTATCTGCTCCTGCAGCAGGTGCTGGCCACAGTGCCTGCAGGAGCGGAACTCACAATTACGGTTGCAGCCGACGCTGAGGCGGTTATGATCAATTTTACCGGGGTGGCCGATATGGTGCTGCTGGGGCCGGAAGGCGCAGGGCCTGCGGCGGAAGGGCTGGTGCGGGAGCTGGGCGCCGAACTGACCCACATCCCCGGCTGGGTACGGTTACGCATCCCGGAAGAGGTCGCGGACTAAAACGGTACCAGGAGATGGTGCCTGGCTAAGTGCTGTTGTGGTAGGATGGATGAACGAACAGGTACTGTTGATTGACGACGAGCAGGATTTCAGTGAGGTGCTGGCTGAACGCATGCGCGAACGCGGCATGCACGTCACCACCACCAGTTCCCCGCTTGCGGCGGTGGATCTGACGGCTGCCATTCCTTTTGACGCGGTCATTCTGGATCTGATCATGCCGGAGATGAACGGGCTGGAAACGCTCGCGCGGCTCAAGGAAACAAGGCCCACACTGCAGATTATTGTGCTCACTGGCCAGGCCTCCATCAGCGAGGGCATCGAAGCCATGCAGCTGGGCGCCATGGATTTTCTCGAAAAGCCTATCGATATCCAGGTACTCACCGAAAAAATCCAGGAAGCTGCCGCAGGGCGGACGCGTGCATAACAGGGACGGCGAAACGATGAAACTGCAGGGCATTTTTTTCTTATGAGTGACGAATTTGCCCGCAGCTTCCCGCAGGTGGTGGTGAGCCGCCTGCTTGATGCCGTACCCCACGCCATGGCGGTGGTGGACCGGGATCTGCGCATCGTGGTGATCAACGAGTTTCTCGAAGCCGTGAGCGGCCGCTCATCTGTCGAGGTGCAGGGGGTGCTTGTTGATTTCGTGCTCCGCTCCAACATCGCCCAGCGCGGCCGCACCTTCCGCGAGGTGCTGCACAGCGGTGAACCCGTGGTACTGGAAGGCGACATCATCAGCCGCGACCGCCGCAAACTTCCCATGCAGTTCACCATCTCTCCCCTGCGCGACCAGGAAGAGGAAACCGTGGGCCTGGTCATCGTCCTCGATGAACTGCTGTCCAAGGCCCCGTGCATTGATCTGAACGCGGACCAGGACCTGGGCACCTCCATCATCGGACAAAGCCCGCAGATGCGGGAGGTGTTCGACCTGATTCCGCTCATGGCTCATACCGATGCCTCGGTACTCATCACCGGCGAGACCGGCACCGGTAAGGACAAAATCGCCGAGGCCATTCACAAGCGTTCCCCCCGCGCGGCCAAGCCCTTCATCAAAATCAACTGCGGTGCCCTGCCCGAATCCCTGCTGGAATCGGAGCTGTTTGGCTACGTCAAGGGTGCCTTTACCGGCGCGGTCAAGGACAAGCCCGGTCTGTTCCGGCTGGCTCAGGGCGGCACCCTTTTCCTCACCGAGGTGGGCGACATGCCCCTGCCACTGCAGGTGAAATTCCTTTCCGTGCTGGATGACCACGAATTCTTTCCCCTGGGCGGCGAAAAAAAAATCCACGTGGACGTGCGCATCATCGCAGCTACGCACCGGCCCCTGCAGGAGCGGGTGGCAGCAGGGCTCTTCCGCGAGGATCTGCTGTACCGCCTCAATGTCCTGCACCTGCACCTGCCCCCGCTTCGTGAACGGGACTCGGACACCCGCTTCCTGCTCACCCATTTTCTCCGCCTCTTTGGCGAGCGCAGCGGCAGCGCGGTCAAGACCTTCAGCAATGAAGCGCTGGGCCTGCTTATGCACTACCGTTTTCCAGGCAACATCCGCGAGCTGCGCAACATCGTGGAATACTGTGTCAATATCTGCCAGAACCAGTGCATCGGGATAGACGACCTGCCCAAATATCTGTTCGCGCCGGTTAAACCGAAAGCAGCCGTGACGGTGGCCGCGTCCACTGCTTCTGCTCCATCCGCTGTACAGACGACAACCGCCATTCCGCAGCCCGCCGCCGATACCGACAAGGACTGGCCCACCATCGAGAAGGAGCTGATCATCAACACCCTCACTCAGACCCGCGGCAACCGCACCCGCGCCGCGGAAATCCTGGGATGGGGCCGCACCACCCTCTGGCGCAAGCTTAAGGCGTATGGGCTTATGCAGTCCCCCGAACACCCGCTCAAGGAGCAGCCATGAAAATTCTGCTCACCGTACAGGACGCGGGCATTGCTCCCCGTTTCGATCAGGCCACGGAGGTCATTATTGTGGAAAGCGACGGCACAACCCTGGTGGGCGAGCCGCGTACCATCATCCTGCCACACGTCAGCGCCGAGGGTATCAGCGATCTCATTGTCAAGGAAGGGGTACAGTGCGTGATCTG
>DAIODL010000114.1:0-6724 GCA_036746815.1 Desulfobulbus sp. | reverse complement strand
GTGTGGCCCAGAGGCGGTTAAAGGCAGTGTTGGCAAAGACAGGCGCATCATTTTGCTCTGTCCACAAAATCATGGGTGGCAATTCTTCCTTCAGCAGATTATCCAGGAAGTGATGCTGCAGACGCAGTGCCTGCGTGACGCTTTGGAGCAGGTCAAGATGGCGTTGCAGAGTGGATTGCAGCAATGTTTCGTTGTGTGAAATTATGGGTAATGGTGGAAGATTTTTAGATATGATCTGTAATCCGGCGTCAAGTTCACGGTTGATATTGCGCACTTGAATCAATATCCGCCGGGCTGTCAGCAACAGCTGGTTGAGTAGATGGACAGGGTACGTTAAAGCAAGAAAAAAAAGCACCTGCAAATATTCCGTCAGCCGTACGTGGAAAAACAGTATCAGGGCCACCAGCAGTATAAGAAGAGTAAAGCAGAAGTTGACGAGCAGATTGATCCGTTCCCCACATTTCGGCCAAAGCAGCACGGACATGAGAACGACAATGATAATTCCGGCCACGAGGAAGGATGGACAGGGGCGGATGAAGCTGTGATCGAGCAGGTTCGCGATGATGGTGGCCTGAATTTCCACGCCCGGGGTTGGAAATTCCCGGGTATAGGGGGTGACATGCGTATCTCCCAGCCCCATGGCTTTGGCGCCGATCAGCACCAGGCGGTTCTGGAAAAAATCATCTGGTATTTTGCCGTCAAGCACAGCCGCGTAAGAAAGCCATAAATAAGTGTCTTCCGGGCCGTAATAATTGATGAAGGCACGCTGATAATTTCCAGGCAGATCAACTGTTATCCCTGCGGCACGGAGCATGGCCTCGGCAAAAGGCTCTATGTGTTCCATGGTGCTGAGATTGATGTGGCGGATAATGCCGTCGCCGGAGAGCTGGGTTTCGATATTGCCGATACCTGTGAAACCATGCAGGCTGCTGCTGACGCCCATAAGGTTTCCGTTACGGTCATGGGCTTGGGAGAAAATGACGGGGGGCCCTTCAGTGAGGGCTTTGCTGAAAAGCGAGTCATCCGCATCAGGTTCTGAAAAGAGTACATCAAAGCCGATGGCGCGTGCCTGGTGCAGATGGCCCAGCAGTTGCGCGTGCAGACGGCGGGGAAAAGGCCAAGGTCCCAGTTGCTGAAGACTGGCCTCATCCACACCGATGATGACGATCCGTTGATTCGGCGGCAAGGGGCCACGAAGGCGGAACAGCATGTCCAGCCCAAAGTCATCAAGCCGGCTGAGGGTGCCACTCCAGCTCAGGAGGGCAAAAATGAGCAGGCTTAACAGTGGAACATGCAGATATTGCTTCACCTTATCGCCATGGACAATTAGAGCAGAATCATACCAAAGGTAACCACGCCAAAAAAGGCCTCAATCCAACCCAAAGGCTTGTGTTTGATAGTCAGGGTCTGTGCAGGTGTCCAGGGACTCACGGGTTTGCCATTTTCCACACCGCGGATATGCACCCAGTACTTCCCGGGGGCCAGTAAATCCTCCAGCGTGTACGAGGTGGTTGTCAATCCCTGGCAGTCAACCACAAGCTTGGTGAACTGCTTGTCCGAGCCCACCTGCAGGTCATAGGTCCATTCCGGTGCCATGGCCGACCATTGCAGGGTTGGACGCTTGTTGGCCGTTCCCTCCATCTTGCCCATTTTGGGCGCTGGTGCCAGTTTCCACATAATAGGCGTGGAGTAGAGGGTGTTATATCCATCCGGAGCTACGGTTTTTACCCGGAAATAATAGGTGCCGGGCGGCAGTTCCGGGCTGGTGTAGCTTGGTTGTGTGAGGGTGTTGTCGGCATTGATGATCTGGGTGAATCCGGCATCGCTTGCAAGCTGCGCTTCGTAATGCGCTACCTGATCCGATTCCAGCCATTCAATGGTACCCTGTTTACCCCACAGTGTAGAGCCGGCTTTGGGTGAGGAGATGACGGGGGTCGGCGGAGTGGTACGCACATTAAACGGCAAGGGACCTGTTACCTGACTTTCAAAATTATCCTTATCAATTGCTGTAAGTGAAGCTGTCAGGTGGCCATCCGGAAGATTAACCACGACAAAGCGGCCTTTGGGAGCAACCTTCTGATCAAAAAGTGTGGCCTGCCCCTGCTGATCCTGCGTAATACGTAAACGAATGTATTGAGCAGTGGGATGGGCCGGAGCGGGAATGATAACCGGCAGGCTGCGGTAGAGGTCTACGAGCACAGGCTTTGCCGGTGGCTGCGGCAGCGGACGCGGCTGTTCCGGTGGTTGGCCTTCCTGCACACGGACACCCTGGTTCGGTTGCACCATGGTGGATTTACCTGAGCTGGTCACCTCAACCCGGCCCTGGAGCGTCTCTACATTGTTGGCTCCTCCCGCAATGGTTTTCAGGCGGAACTGGGTTCCGCGGATACCGGTAAGGGCAACGGGAGTATGGGTCCTGAAGGTTTCATTCTGTTTGAGCTTTTCCCGCACCCAGTGGATGATCTCGCCCTTGTCCAGAGAAAAATCAGCCTTCACGCTGCCATCCTTGAGTTGCAGCAGATAATTGATGGTGAACTGGGAGTCCGGGTCAAGGCGGGTGTAGGTGCGGTTTGGCAGCAGGAGATGGGTGTATCCGTGCTCACCGGTAGCCACTGTTTGTCCAGGCAGCAGCGTATCACCAGGCTTCAACGGGACCAGGGTGTTGCCGTCCACGCGGCTCACCTGACCATGGACTGAACCCACGGTGATCGTCAGTTTGTAGAGTTGCAGAAGCGACATGGGCACCTGCACGTAACTATCTTCAATGATCAGATAGGGGGACTTCAGATGGTTAATGCGGGCGATGGCATGCCAGTCGTCCTGACTGCGGCAGAACGTACGGGCAATGGTGGTCAGGTTGGTTCCGGCCTTCACGTAAAGCGGTACCAGCTGATCCGTTTCAGCGGCTTGCAGCTGAGGGGCAAAGGCACTGACCAGCAACAGGATAACCAGGACGACGAGTAACCGCGCCGTTGTATGCAAATGGGACATAGTATCCTCGTCAAAACTTGCAGATAGCTTGAATGATACTCTCTTTGCCCAATGTGTGCGCAGGACGCAGCGATGAGACAAAAAGTCTGACAGCTCAATGAGATTTTTATTTAGGCACGCCGGGAAGCAGTTTGTAGCCAATACCGGTCACTGATTTAATCGTCAGGAGCTGTGGGCACAATTTTTCAATTTTACGCCGGATATTCGCAAGATGCATGATCAGAGTTTTGGTTTCCACACCCGGGTCATAGCCCAGCACCTCCTGAAGCAGGACCGTGTGGGGTACGACTGTCCCGGCCCTTGCCGCCAGAAAGGCCAGCAGGTCAAATTCTGTTTTGGTCAACGGTAGAAGTTTGTCTTTGGGAAGGTAAATTTCACGGGTCATGGGATCAATGCGTACCTTGCCAATTTTAATGCAGGTGGTGGTCGCAGGCTGCGTGCGCTGAAGCCGGCGCAACTGCGCGCGTACTCTGGCCAGCAACTCTTTGATACTGAAAGGCTTGGGAACGTAGTCGTCAGCCCCGTATTCCAGTCCCATCACCTTGTCGTCTACTGTGGATTTTTCAGTCAGGAGAATGACAGGCAGGTTTTGGTCGACACGGCGCAACTCCTGCAAAATGGAAAGACCATCCTGAACGGGCATGACGACATCGAGAATAATAATATCCGGGCGAACGGATTTGATACGGGTGAGCGCATCCTTGCCATCTTCGGCAGTCGCCACCGTGGCCCCTTTTTCCGTAAAAAAAGTAGCCAGCATGTTAAGAATTTGCGGGTCATCTTCAAAAATCAGGAGAGAACAAGAAAGTGTGTCTGACATAGGATGTATTCGCGGCTCAATAGATTCAAGGATCTATAAAAAAGGAAAAGTACACTGTGTTACTATATGTTGGTTCATTTAACGCGAAGATGATTGGGAGTCAAGTAAGAAGCAAAGGTGTTTGTTTTGATAATTTCGTATACTTAACAAAATAATGGTAAAAAAACTTTGGGGTTGGATGTAAACGCTCACCGTCTGAATCATTGCAAGACAGGGCTTGCATTAGCCAATAAATTTGTATCTCATACAATACGAAGCGCCGTTATGACTACATCGCATGAGGGAATATGAACCAGATGAATGCGTGGTTATTCTCCCACACTTTTCATTACGAGCAATTTGACGATACGGAAAAGCTGCTGGTATGCAAACAGACGCAGAATGTGCGTGTATCCCTTGCCATTCCCACACTTGATGAGGAAAAAACCATCGCTTCGGTCGTGGAAATGGTGCTGCCGCTGCGTGATCAGATTCCACTTCTTGACGAGATTGCGGTTATTGACTCAGGATCAAACGATCAGACCCGCAGCATTGCAGCCAGGGCCGGCGCGGATGTGTACCTGGCAAGCGATATTCTGCCGGAATCGGGTCCGGCTACGGGCAAGGGCGAAAACTTATGGAAGGCGGTCTATCAACTCAAGGGTGATATTCTTATCTTTCTTGACGGAGATCTCATCTCGATGCATGCTGGTTTTGTTACCGGTTTGCTGGGCCCTTTGCTGACCAATCCGGATATCGGGTATGTCAAGGGCTGTTATGAACGGCCGGGAGAAGGAACTCCGGAGGCTGGGTGTATGGAATATTGTGGCGGTGGCCGGCTCACCGAGATTCTGGTGCGACCGTTATTGTCTCTCTTTGCTCCACAGCTCACGGTTGTGCGTCAGCCGCTTGCCGGTGAATACGCGGCCAGGCGTTCGGTGCTGGAACAGTTATCTTTTCCCGTGGGCTATGGGGTGGAACTGGCACATCTGCTGGATCTGGCTGCATCCCATGGGCTCTCCGTTTTGGCGCAGACAGATCTGGGAAAGCGCTGCCACCGGCACCGGGACAATCTCTCGCTGGGGCGTACCGCCTATGCGCTGCTCAAAGTGATGGGCCGCCGTCTGCAACGGCAGGGAGCCTGGCATATACCCGGCGAGGTACCTCCACTGCAGCAGTTTGTCCGTTGTGGGGAACAATACGAGCTGGAAATAGTGCCGATAGAGGAGCCGGAGCGACCGCCTCTTGTCGAGGTGGCCTCCTATCGCAGCCGGCATGCAGTATGATCATCCCCTGTTCACCGCATTGATTTCGTTTACGTAGAGGAAAAATTTTTATGCGCGTTGCCCTGGTTCATTATCACCTGCAGAGTGGCGGCGTTACCCGTATTATCGGGCACATCCAGAAGGCGCTTGATCAGCTTGGTATCGCAAGCGTTGTGCTCACGGGAAAAACGCCGCCGCATTGGGCAAATGATCGTTTTCGGGTGGTGCCAGGCCTCCTGTACGAGGCAGAGCGGCCGCTGTGGAGCGTGGATCATCTGGTAAGCGAAATGCGGCAGCAGGCCACCGATGCCTTGGGGGCTCAGCCAGATCTCTGGCATGTGCATAATCACAGCTTGGGCAAAAATCTGTTACTTCCCCCGGCCTTGCGGCAATTGGCCGCGATGGGTGAGCATCTGCTTTTCCACATTCATGATTTTGCCGAGGATGGACGACCCTCCAATTACCGGGCCATGCTCAGCGAGATGGCTGGCGGACATAAAAAAATGCTGGCTGGGCAGTTGTATCCCTGTGGCGGACATCTTCATTATGCAGTGCTCAATAACAGGGACTGGCATCATCTGCGGGAGGCTGGTTTACCGGTCTCTCAGCTGCATCTGCTTCCCAACCCTGTGGATACGGCGTGGATCCGGAAGACCGATAGTCTGCCGGTCAAGAAAAGGCCGCTGTGGCTCTATCCCACCCGGGCGATCCGGCGCAAAAATCTGGGTGAATTTCTTTTGTGGTCTGCTATTGTCCCGTCTGACTTGCAACTTGCCACCACCTCCGGTCCGGAAAATCCCAGGGAATGGCCACGTTACCACCGCTGGCAGCAGGTGAGCGCTGCGCTGCAGCTGCCGGTGTGCCTGGGGATGGTGGAGAATACAGGGTGTGATTTTATTGAGCTGGTACGCCAGTCCCAGGTCGCCATGACCACCAGTGTGTCCGAAGGATTCGGCATGGCGTATCTGGAACCATGGATTTTGGGTACGCCGGCCTGGGGACGGAATCTTGCCGACGTGACCGATGCGTTTCAGGAGGATGGACTGCAGCTGCAGTCGTGCTATGACCGGCTGAGCTTTCCACTGGAATGGGTGGGCGAAAAAGAACTGCACCGGGTGGCCTTGCAGGGGTTGACCCGCAATCTTGCGGCCTATGGACGTACCCCCGGCAATGGGGATCTGGAACGGGTGCTGAGCAGCTGGTGCCGGGAGGGGATGGTCGATTTTGGCCGGCTGGATGAACCGCTGCAGGAGCGCGTTCTCATCCGGGTGGTACAGCAGAGGGCGCAGGCTGCCCTTCTGGTGCCGCATCAGTTCCCTGATCCAGAGGAGCTTGCGCAGGTACTGGCGTCGAACCGGGAGGTGCTTACAAACCGGTACAGCCTTGAACAGTATGGCCGGCACCTGCAGACGGCGTATCAACAGGTGGTCGACAGCAGTATCACTCCCTGCGAACAACTGGACGGCGAGGTACTTCTGGACCGTTTTCTGGCACCGGAGCGGCTGACGCTGTTGCAGGTTGATTAGCAGTCCGGTAGCGCTGGTTACAGCCGCTGCAGGCAGAGCAAGGTGAGGGTCGCGTAGCCGACCAGCCATGCGCCCAGCAGCGCCAGAAACCACGTGCGTGGATGTCCAGACTGTGGCAGCCAGAAAAGCAGGAGCAGCGGGAT
>DAIODL010000113.1:0-6745 GCA_036746815.1 Desulfobulbus sp. | reverse complement strand
GTTCATGGCAAACTCCGCCCCGTTTGTGGTATATGAAGAGTATGTATTACGAATACAAAAAAAGTTTACCAAAAAAATATAAAATGTTTATAAAAAATTCCTCAATTTGTGAAAAAAATGCTTTTCGGCGCTGAGGAAAGGATAATATATAAACATAATAAATATACAGACATCAATGCAGGACAATGATTCCCGGCGTTCTGTGATAAAAAGTGGCTCTGGTGCGAATGTATTGTTGGTGATGAATGTAAAAAATGGCGGATGATGATGAAGAAATTAAGCTAAAAAAGAGGAAAAAGTGAGGGCGAGGCTTTGGTGCGGAGGAGGATTTTTGCTTTTTTTGAGGCGTCAGATGAGGGGGAGGGAAAAGCAAAATAGGGGAAGTGTGCCAAAAGATAGTCCCGTGCTTGTCAATATGTCTGTGTTATGCTATTATAAACAGATTTTGCTTTAATTGCAGCGTCCACAGCGGGCGCTGACTACACACATCCCGATGATTTTGCCTAGGTGTTTCATGATGATATGAAATCGGCGGACGGGATGGAGGCTGAACCAAAACTTATCAGGAGAAGAAAATGGCATCAGTGAACATTCGGCAAATGCTTGAGGCTGGCCTGCATTTTGGCCATCAGACCCGGCGTTGGAATCCCAAAATGAAGCCCTATATTTATGGGCCGCGCAATGGGATTTATATCATCAACCTCGACATCACCATGAAAATGTTCAGAAAGGCATACGCAGCCTTGGCGGACATTATTGCCGAGGGCGGTACCGCTCTTTTTGTGTGCACCAAGCGGCAGGGCCAGTCGATCATCCGTGAAGAGGCTGAGCGGTGCGGTATGTATTTTATTAATCACCGCTGGCTGGGTGGTATGCTCACCAACTTTCAGACCATCAAGTTCTCTGTGGATCGTTTGAAAAAAATTGAGGCCATGCAGGCGGATGGCTCCATTAACCGTTTTCCCAAGAAGGAAATTCTGGAGATGGAAAAGGAGCGGGTCAAGCTGGACCGCAACATCGGTGGTATCAAGAATATGCGCTCCCTGCCGGATGTGCTGTTTGTTATTGATCCCAAGACCGAGGACATTGCTGTTGACGAGGCTGCGAAAATCGGCATCCCTGTTATAGCCTTGACCGATACCAACTGCGATCCTGATGGCATTGATTATGTGATCCCCGGTAACGATGATGCCATCCGCGCCATTAAGTTGATGGCTTCCATGATGGCGGACGCTGTGCTTGAAGGCAAATCACGCCGCGGTGAGGAGACCGCTGCTGATATTGATGAGCTTGAGACGGCCATGAGCACCGGTACTGCCGAAGATCTTGCCGCCAAAGTGGACGAAGAATAAACTTTTTCATATATTTCAGTGTGATAACCGACATGGAAACCTGCGGGTTTTCTTGTCGGTTTTGTCTATTTATTGACTTTATGTGATGTGCATTGCACGTTGACTGAAGGAGAGAGACTGTGACGATTACAAGCCAGATGGTGAAAGAACTGCGTGATAAAACCAACGCAGGTATGATGGACTGCAAAAAAGCGCTCACCGAAACCGGTGGCGATATGGAAAAAGCGGTGGACCTGCTGCGTCAGAAAGGTCTTGCCGTGGCAGCGAAACGCGCTGGCCGTGAGGCGAAAGAGGGTGTCATTGAGTGCTACATTCATGCCGGTGGCAAGCTGGGAGTGATGGTTGAGGTGGCCTGCGAAACTGATTTCGTGGCCAAGACCGATGATTTCAAGGAATTCGCCAAAAATGTGGCTATGCACATTGCGGCCGTGAATCCTGTTTCCATCACCCGTGAAGAAGTGCCGGCTGACCTGCTGGAGCGTGAGAAGGCTATCTATATTCAGCAGGCGCTGGATTCCGGTAAGCCGCAGAATATCGCTGAGAAAATGGTGACGGGCAAGATGGAGAAGTATCTTGCGGAAGTCTGCCTGATGGAGCAGAAATATGTGAAGAATCCTGATCTGTCTATCCAGGATCTGTTGAATGAACTGATCGCCAAAATGGGCGAGAATATTGCCGTGAAGAAGTTCGCCCGCTATCAGATTGGTTGATCGTTCTCATCGGACTCGAAGATGTTTTGAAAACCACGGCATTCTGCCGTGGTTTGACGAAGTAACAAGGAACAGATGGGCATGAAATTTAAACGAGTTCTGTTGAAAATCAGCGGTGAAGCCCTGATGGGTGACCGGCCCTACGGTATCAGCACGGACGTCATCAAATATCTGGCGCAGGAGATTCAGGCGCTGCATAACCTGCGGATCGAGCTTGGTCTGGTCATTGGCGCGGGCAATATCTTTCGTGGTGTTGCCGGTGCTGCCAGTGGCATGGACCGGAGTTCAGCAGATAACATGGGCATGCTCGGTACGGTCATGAATTCGCTGGCTGTACAGGACGGACTGGAGAGTCTGGACATTCCCACCAAGGTCATGTCCGCTATTACCATGCTCAATGTCTGCGACGCCTATGAGCGGCTGAAGGCCATTGACCACCTGGAACACAACCGGGTGGTTATCTTTGCCGCCGGCACCGGTAATCCGTACTTCACCACGGATACGGCGGCGGTACTGCGGGCTCTGGAAATCAAGGCCGACGTTATCATGAAGGCCACCCGGGTGGACGGTGTGTATGACCGGGATCCGGAAAAGGATTCCAGCGCCGTCCGTTACCATACTCTGACTTTTTCCACCGTGTTGCGCAATGACCTGCGCATCATGGATGCGGCCGGCATTTCGCTTGCCCGCGACAACAACCTGCCTATCTTCGTTTTCAACATGACCCGTCCCGGTAACATCGTCAAAGCGGTGACGGGCGAAGACGTGGGCACGCTGATCACCAATTAAATATAGTTTTGCCGCGCCGGATGCCCAGCTCCGGCGCGCCTATTTTGTGCGAGGACACCATGACGACAAGTGCTATCGAGCCAGTCAAGGAGAAAATGGCCGCCAGTATTGAGGCGCTGAAACGGGACTTGACCAAAATCCGGACCGGGCGGGCTACCTTATCCCTGCTCGACGATATCAGGGTTAACGCCTATGGTTCACCGATGAGCCTGGATAAGGTCAGTGCCCTGACCATTCCGGAAAGCAATATGATCGCCATCAAACCCTGGGATCCGCAGATGATGGCAGCCATTGAAAAGGCTATTCTGGCCTCGGACCTTGGTTTGACCCCCAACAACGACGGCAATGTGATTCGTCTGATCATTCCGCCGCTCACGGAGGCCCGCCGCAAGGAACTGGTTAAGCAGGTGCGGAAATTGGGTGAAGAGCACAAGGTTGCTGTTCGTAACCTCCGTCGTGATATGAACGAGTCTTTGAAAAAGATGAAAAAAGACAAGGAAATATCCGAAGACGAGCTTTTTCGCCAGCAGGAGGAGGCCCAGAAGGTCACCGATGGCTTTATTGCCAAAATCGATGAGATTTTGAACGTCAAAGAAAAGGATGTTATGGCCGTCTGACGGTCCCCCTCAGCAGACCTGTTTCAGTGGAATCTCAAGAAAATCAACGCATACCACGCCACGTCGCCATTATCATGGATGGTAATGGCCGGTGGGCCGAACAGCGTCATCGGCCTCGGCTGTTTGGTCACAAGGCCGGGGTTGATACTGTCCGTGAAATTGTCGAAACGGCCCGCACCGCGGGTGTTCAGTTTTTAACCCTGTACGCCTTTTCCACCGAGAACTGGAGCCGCCCAGCAACCGAAGTCAGCGGTTTGATGGGGCTTTTGAAAAATTATCTTTTGGCGGAATTGCGCACCATGCTGCGCAATGATATCCGTCTTGGTTGCCTGGGCCGGCGGGACCGCCTGCCTGAAGATGTGCGCGCCGTCCTGCAGCAGACCATTGAGGAAACCCGCTCCTGTACCGGCATGGTATTGAATCTGGCACTTAATTACGGCGGCCGCAGTGAAATGGTGGATGCCGTACGCCAGATCGCCCGCCAGTGCCAGGCCGGAGAACTTGCCTGGGACTCCATCACAGAAGATACGCTGACGCAGCATCTGTACACCGCCGGACAACCTGATCCGGATCTGTTGATCCGTACCGGTGGCGAAAACCGGCTCTCCAATTTTCTGCTCTGGCAGGCCTCCTACGCGGAACTCTATTTCACCGAGATCAAGTGGCCCGACTTCCGTAAACCGCAGTTCCTGGCAGCTCTGCAGGAATATGCCCACCGGCAGCGCCGTTTTGGTAAGACCGGAGCACAGCTGAAACGTGGTGAGTAGATTCGTATGAACCGTGTCATCCCCGGCCTGCTGATGGCAACATGTTGTTATGCGCTGCTCTTCTGGGGATCTCCGCTCCTGGTGTGGATCGGAATGGTGGTCTGTGCCGCTCTTGCCCTGCATGAATTTTTCCGTATGACCTGCAATTTCCTCGGACCCGTGCGGCATACACTGGCTCTGCTCGGCTGCCTGCTGCCACTGGTGGCCGTCTATAACGGTACCCATGAGTTTTTCGCCCTGGGGTTGCTGGCCTCCCTGTTTGTGATCATCGTCCTTGCCCTGCAGGGGTACGGACAGGTTACCGATGTCTTCCGTTTCCTTGCCTGTGGCGGTCTGGCCGGGCTCTATATTTCCGGTTGCCTTGCAACACTGGTGCTGATCAGAGCTTATCCGCATGGAATGGAATGGCTGATGCTCCTGTTTGCCATGGTGGCGGGGTCGGATACCGGAGCCTACTATGCCGGCAAAACCTGGGGAAAAAGAAAACTGTTTCCCTTGATCAGCCCGCATAAGACTGTGGCCGGCGGGGTAGGCGGGCTGGTTGCCGGTATCGTCGTAGCTGAGTTGATTAATTGGCTGTTGCCGCATTCGGCGCCGTTCTGGCCGCTTTTTTGTGCAAGCGGTCTCACTATCGTTGTCGGCATGTGTGGTGATTTGACCGAATCGCTTATAAAACGCTCCGTGCAGGTCAAGGATTCGGGAACCATTCTACGGGGCCATGGCGGTCTTTTGGACCGGATAGACAGCCTGCTGCTGGCGGGTCCGGTTCTTTATTCCCTGTTGTTTTTCGGGCTATTGCAATGAAACGTATTGTTCTGCTTGGCTCCACCGGTTCCATCGGCAAAAATGTGCTGTCCGTGGTGCGGCAGTTTCCTGAACAGTTTCAGATTGTCGGTCTGTCGGCCGGCACCAACATCGAACTTCTCAGCCAGCAGGTGCGCGAATTCGCCCCTGAATGTGTTTCCATCGGTGACCCCGCCCTGGTGGCCCCGCTGGAGAGGCTGCTGCCACCATCTTTTCACTCCCGTATTCTCTGTGGTGATGTGGGCAACTGCGCGCTTGCCACCATGGCCGAGGCGGATATGGTCATCACCGCGGTGGTGGGCGCGGTGGGCTTGCTGCCCACCCTGGCCGCCATTGATGCGGGCAAGCAGATTGGACTTGCCAACAAGGAAACCCTGGTCATGGCGGGCCATCTGGTGATGGAGGAGGTGCGGCGCCATCAGGTGCAGCTGCTGCCCATTGATTCTGAGCACAGCGCCATTTTTCAGGCGCTGGAAGCCGGACGCCGGGATGATGTGGCCAAGCTCCTGCTCACCGCTTCAGGCGGCCCTTTCCGCACCTGGGAGCAGGCAACCCTGGAAACGGCCACGCCTGAACAGGCCCTGGCGCATCCCAACTGGTCCATGGGACGGAAAATTTCCATTGATTCCGCAACCCTCATGAACAAGGGGCTTGAGGTGATTGAGGCACGCTGGCTTTTTGATGTGGCGCCTGAGCACATCGAGGTGGTGGTGCATCCGCAGTCGGTGGTGCATTCACTGGTGGAGTTCCGGGATGGCTCGGTGATCGCGCAGATGGGCATTGCGGACATGCGCATCCCCATTGCCTATGCGATGAGTTATCCAAAACGCTTGCCCCTTACCCTGCCACGACTTACCTTGTCCGAATGTGTGGATCTGCGCTTTGAAAAGCCCGATCACAATCGGTTTCCGGCGCTGTCCATGGCCTTTGCCGCGCTTTCCGAGGGCGGGATGGCGACTGCGGTACTGAACGCGGCCAATGAGGTTGCGGTCATGGCCTTTCTTGAGGGCCGCATTGGTTTTACGCAGATCACCAAAATCGTTGAGGCGACGCTTGCCGAAGGGTTTTCCGGCGATGATCTGGAACTGGAGGCGATTCTGGCCGCGGACAAGGCGGCGCGCGTCTCCGCTGAAAAACGCATTCGCGCTCTCTAAACAGGGGGCTCCCTTACGGAGCTTCCGTTATTCAAAGATGACTTTCCAGGCTTGTTCATGACTTCTGTCTTTTCTTTTATACTGGTTCTTGGTGTTCTTATTTTTGTCCATGAATTCGGTCATTTTCTGATGGCCAAGCTCTTTGGCGTCAAGGTGCTCAAATTCTCCCTGGGCTTTGGTTCCAAGGTGGTCAGCCGCCAGTGGGGCGAAACCGAATACATGATCAGCGCTTTTCCCCTGGGTGGGTATGTTAAGATGTATGGCGAGGGCGGTGACGAGGATGTCGTCGAGGCCGACCGTGACCGCTCCTTTGGTGCCAAGCCGGTCTGGCAGCGTTTTTTCATTGTGTTTGGCGGCCCCTTTTTCAATCTGCTTTTTGCCGTGCTCCTCTTTTTTGCCATATTTTTCTTCATGGGACTGCCCGAGCCGGTGAATACCGCCAAGATCGGTGACATCAGCCCCGGTTCCGTGGCTCAGACCATGGGGCTGAAGGGGGGCGATCTGATCCTGAAAATCAATGATCAGCCCATGGCGACCTGGGAAGAGGTGGCC
>DAIODL010000112.1:0-6775 GCA_036746815.1 Desulfobulbus sp. | reverse complement strand
CAATCCCATGCTTGAGCACTGTGCCTCGCCCTTTGGCACCCTGGCGGTGAATGAGGACCATACTGCCAACTGGTATTCCTACCTCGGCCGATATGGTATCCAGTCCACAGTCCCGGTGCTGCGCCTCCTGGCTCAGCAGAGTAACTGTTTTGTCGTTGTTGAACGCGGTGCCGGCATGAACAGCATGATGCGTGAGCGCGAGCTGATGCAGGAAGGTGAGCTGCGCAGGCATTCCAATTTTGGTAAGGGCCAGATGGTGGCCGCCGATTATACCGTCACACCCACCCTGATTTTCCAGGATAATAACATGGGCGGTGTCGGTGGCGCTGTGGGTGGTCTTTTGGGCTCCGTAGGTGCGGCTGTTGGCGGCTCGTTGCAGTCCGCGGGCGCGCAGAGCATGATGACCCTGGTGGACAACCGTTCCGGCGTGCAGGTGGCGGTGGCCGAAGGGAGCGGCAGTTCCATGGATGTGGGCGGCCTGTTCGGCATGCTGGGCCGCAGTGGCGGTGGTGTGTTGAGTGCCTACCAGCGCACTCCGCAGGGCAAGGTCATTGTGGCAGCCATGACCGATGCCTTCAATAATATGGTCAAGGCCACCAAGATGTATGCACCGCAGCAGTCCGCTGGTCCGAAAGGACACGGTACCGGTGGCAAGCTGAAGGTGTATTAACCAGCACTCGCGTTCGAAAAACGCCGGGAATCCCGGCGTACATACTTGTAGAAAAGGCGGTTCAGCAGATGCTGAGCCGCCTTTTTTATGGATACGAGGTTGAAGAAAATTTTTGCACCTGCCCGGCCGCAGCCCTGCCTGTTACAACCAGTCGTCAAATGTCAATTTTGCGAGGCGACGATTCCATAAAATGTGCCGCCGGGCATGAACCTGTGCACTTCAATGTTCTTGAGTCCGCATTCCTTGAGCATTGCTGTCACCTCGTCTAGTTCCGGAAGCGGTGTGATTCCTTTAAGTGAACTGTTGACCATATTAAGGTTGGCCATGCCAATATCCTTACCCTGGCTGCGGAATCCCATGGCAACTGCCAGCACTCCATTGGGGGAAAGCATGCCCTTCAGTGTCTTCAGCAGGTCTGCACGCTCGGACACCTCGAAATAATAGAGCAGGTTGTAGAGAGTGATCACATCAAAGGGTGTGGAGAACTCTCTGGCAACATGGCGGACGTCTCCATGGAGAATCTCAAATTTATCGGCAAGCCCCCAGGCCGAGATATTGTGCCGCGCCTGCTGGACAACCGCTTCGTCAACGTCCAGCCCAATACCCGATGCCAGGGGATTCGCCACAAAGGCACTTTTGAGCAGAATGCCTGAGCCGCAGCCGATGTCGAATATCCGTAGCGGGTTTCTGCCGCGCACGATTCCTGAAATAAAATTTTTGATGATCGGCTCGGAAATTTTTGAAAACCGGGCCACCAGAACACCGATCCTTGCCAGATCGTCACCGAGTCCCTGGCCATGTATTCTTCCCGCCGCGTTGCGATAGGCATCACTGTAGTAGGTGACATTCGCCTGAATCATGGCGGCCAGCATGTCGCCATCTTTTCCTATGATGGCCTTTGAGCGTTTGCCGCGGATGAGGAACCGGCCATCCTCGAGCGCCAGTTCCTTTGCGGCAAGACCAACGTCCAGGAGCGCGTCGAAAAGCTCCGGACGCTGAACATCCAGATCCTTGATCAATTCGTCCCTGGTGCGCGGAGTGGCAAGCGCCGCCAGCAATCCGGATTCATAGGCGGCATAAATGAAATGCATCCTGATAAATCCCTGCCAGTCCTGCATAATGGGGAAGAGTCCCCGGAGTTTCATGATCCTGAGAAATGACAGCACATATCGTAGATTCATAGGCATTGGCCATGTTTGAATGCACAGCTTGCGCGGCTTGCACACGGGTCCGGTGGGAGGATAGATTGAAGTCTTATTCCCATTTATCTTAGCAGAATGACGTCTGCTGGTGTAATTGTATTTTTTTCAGGAAAACCGGGGCCGGACCACGTTTTCAACTGGTGCGCACCGGTGAGATTTGAGAAGGTAAATTTTTCTCATCTTCTTCGCGTTTTTGTTCCCAAGCCAGGACTAGATATTCGCTTATGAGAAAACAGTTCAAAGTGGGGTTGCTCTTCGCGGTGGTGTTGTATCTGCCGTTCCTGTTGATTATCAAAGATCCACGTTCGCATTGGTGGTGTTGGTTCAGCGCCCCGGGCTGGCCAGTTCAAATCATTCACAGCAATGATACATTTGCAGCCATCGCCGGAACCATTCTCAGCTTTGTCATCATCGGAGTCTTTTCATGGTTCTCTGCAGGCCGTCGCATACGGGTGATCATTGCATCAATTATTTTACTGGTCTACGCAATTGGGTCTGCCATGCTGATGCAAACAATAATTCATGCCGGATAGATGATGAATTCAAGTTGCAAGTGCACCCATGGTCCGCGCTATGCGGCCTGTGGAGCCGGCTTCCTGTTTTCCCCGTTTCCGGCCCCCGCATTTACAAAGCCACGAACAAAATCCTCAGCCCCACGAGGCCCAGCGCTATTGCCAATGCTCGGATAATCCAGGGCCCCCGGATTTTGTCGGACAGCCGCGCTCCTATCTGCGCGCCGATCACCACGCCAATGGCCAGCGCAATAGTGCGATGCACACCATGGGCAAAGGTCCCGGTCATGATGTGGACAACGGTGCCGGTCAGAGCCATGATGGCCAGTATGAAGTGGGACGTGGCGGTGGCGATGTGGATGGGAAAGTTCAATAAATAACTGAGTGCAGGCACGTGAATAATGCCACCGCCAATGCCTAAAAAGCTGGAAAGATAGCCGACGACAGTGCTTATCCCCATGCCGAGCAGCCAGTTGAAATTATATTCGTAGGTAATGCCCTGCGCATCTACCAGGTGGCGTTCCGTCCGGTGGCGGATGGCGGTGAGTGCCTTCTGTCCGGGAGCCTTTTTGCTGGGCTGCCAGACCAGAAAAGCAGCGGCAATCAGCAGCAGGATGGAAAAAATGAGATCAAACAGCCGCCGGGGCACGTACGAGGTATTCAAGGCCCCCAGTACGGCGCCCGGTATGGTTGCCAGCGAAAACATCAAACCAGAGCGGTAGTCAATGCGTTTCAGTACGGCATATGCTTCCGATCCGGAAAGCGCATTGAAAAAAACAACGGCAAGTGAAATGCAGGTCAAAAGATCTGCACTTTGATCCGGATACAGCAGGAGCAGCACCGGCATCAACACGAAGCCGCCGCCAGCGCCGATAAGCGTTCCGTAACAGCCTACGGCCGTTCCCAAAGCAATCAATCCCAGGTAATGCTCTGCGCTCAAAACATTCATTGAGTTTCTCCTTGAGCTTGCCTCCTGCCGTGCAATGTATTGTCAATGCAGGCTGTTGACTTGTTGTATAGAGAACACCAGAGGTTTTTTTAAGGCATCGTTTACTGCGGTGTGTGTTTTTCGTGCTGTAAGTAAGCTGTGAACTGATGGGTACTATAATCTCCTGAGCCAGATTGGTAATCCATGGTGGCATCGATTCAATTGTTTTTTTCTGAGGTCACGGCAATCCCCTGACTCTCCATGCCACAATGCCTTCCGGTCCTTGCTGATACACCGGTTTACCCGTGAGTGCTATGCGGCCTGAGAAGCCTGTTTCCCATTTTCCCGTTTCCGGTCTCCATAATCCCGCCGTTTTTTGACCTCGGGCTTGCGCATATGCACGCGCAGGGCCCGTGGCCCGCAGAGATGGGTAATTTCGTGGAACAGTTCGGGTGAGGGGCGGATGCCCATATCCTTGAGCACCTGGATGTCCACCTCGCCTCGCTCATCAAAGTGCAGGGTAAGCAGCACCGGCGTTGACCCATGGTGCTGGTACAACAGCTCTTTCAATGCAGTCATGTGCTGGCGGGAGGTGGCGGTCGAGCGCAGGGTGATCACAGCCTTTTCCGTGTACTGCTCCAGTGCCTGGTTCAATGTTTTCACCTCCTGGGCGATGATCTTCGCGCCCCGCTCGCTCTGCTGTACAGTGCCCAGCACCACCAGGGGTTTTTCGCTGGTCAGAAGATCCGCGCATTCCGCGAAGGTTGAGGGGAACACAACCACCTCAATACTGGCGCTCATATCTTCTAGCGTGGTGAACGCCATACGATCGCCTTTTTTTGACTTGTGCTCTTTATAGCTGGCAATCAACCCGCCGATACGCACCACCTGATTTTCAGGCAGCTTTTCCACCCCTTCGATATCCATATCCACGGCCCGGTGCAGATCTTCTGCCACCGCCTCCAGGGGATGACCGGTGAGGAAGAAGCCCACGGTATCCTTTTCCGCGGCCAGCCGTTCCAGGTCCGGCCATTCCTCCACATCGGCGGGCAGCTCCACTTCCGTGGGGGCTGCCTGCTGTCCGCTGGACGGGCCCATGGCAAAGAGATTCATCTGTCCGCTCATCCGGTCCCGCTGCACCGCTTTGGCGCGGTCCAGGCACTGATCGAGAATGGCCATGAACTGGGCACGCCTGCCCTGCATGGAATCAAAGGCACCGGCTCTGATCAGGCTTTCAATTACCTTGCGGTTGACCTTGGAGCTGTCAATGCGGTTGCAAAAATCACTCAGCGACTGGTAGGTGCCGCCATCCTTGCGTTCCGCGATAATGGAATCAAGCGCCGCTCCACCCACGTTTTTCACCGCGGCCAAACCGAAACGGATGCGATTGTTGATAACCGTGAAATCGTTATACGATTCATTAATGTCCGGCGGCAGCACCTCAATGTGAATCTGCCTGCACTCATTGATGTACTTGACCACCTTATCGGTGTTGTCCATATCGCAGGAGAGCAGGGCAGCCAGGAACTGTGCCGGATAGTGGGCCTTGAGGTAGGCGGTCTGATAGGTGACCAGCGCATAGGCCGCGGAGTGCGACTTGTTGAAGCCGTAGCCCGCGAATTTGGCCATCAGATCAAAGATGTACTCAGCCTTGTCCAGAGGGACGTTGTTGGCCTTGGCCCCGGCCATGAACTTGCCCCGCTGGGTTTCCATCTCCTCGGCATTTTTCTTGCCCATGGCACGGCGGAGGATGTCAGCGTCCCCCAGGGTGTAACCAGCCAGGATGTTGGAAATTTTCATGACCTGTTCCTGGTAGACGATCACCCCGTAGGTTTCCTGCAGCACGGACTTGATCTGCGGCAGCGGATAGTCGGCGACCCTGCGGCCGTGCTTGGTTTCGACGAAACTGTCCACCATGCCCGATTCCAGGGGGCCCGGGCGGTAGAGGGCCACCAGGGCAATGAGATCGGTGAACTGCTCGGGCTGCATCTTGATGAGCAGGTCACGCATGCCGTCACCTTCCAGCTGAAAAACCCCCAGACTCTCGCCCCGGCAGAGCAGGCCGTAGGTTTTTGGATCATCCATGGGGATTTTCGTCAGATCCACCTCTTTGTCCAGGTCGTAGGAGATCAGCTTCAACGCCCGGTCAATTACGGTGAGTGTTTTCAGACCCAGAAAGTCGAATTTGATGAGCCCGGTTTTCTCAGTGTATTTTTTGTCATACTGGGTGATGATTTCCTTGTTGGGGCCGGTGCACACCGGCAGATATTCCACCATGGGTTTGGGGGAAATCACCACCCCGGCGGCATGGGTGGATTTATGGCGCGCCAGTCCTTCCAGGGTCTGGGAAACGCTGAGCAGTTCCCGGATTTCCTCGTCCTTCATGGCCTCGCGCAGGCGCGGTTCCTGCTCGATAGCCTTCTTCAGGGTGATTTTCAGATCATCCGGCACCAGCTTGGCGATACGGTCCACCACGGGCAGGGGGATATCGAGCACGCGGCCCACATCGCGGAGCACGGCCCGCGCCTTCATGGATCCATAGGCCACGATCTGCGCCACATGGGCATCACCGCCATAGCGCCGGCGCACGTAGTCGATCACCTCATCGCGGCGGTCCTTGCAGAAATCAACGTCAAAATCGGGCATGGAAACCCGCTCCACATTGAGAAACCGCTCAAACAGGAGCCCATAGGGAATGGGGTCGATATCGGTGATGGACATGCAGAAGGCGGCCAGGCTGCCGGCACCGGAGCCGCGGCCCGGCCCCACGGGAATCTTGTGGTCCTTGGCCCAGTTGATAAAGTCGGCCACGATGAGAAAGTAGCCGGAAAATCCCATTTTCTGGATGACGCCGATTTCATATTCCAGCCGCTTTCTGTAACTTTCCTCCACCTCCGGGGTGTACTCCCCCATTTCCCGCATGTGATCCATGCGTTTCTTGAAACCATCCCAGCAGGCATTGGAAAAGACGGATTCCAGGGTTTCGCCTTCCTGCACCGGAAAAATCGGGAAGTAATGGTGGGAAAAATCCAGTTCCAAATTACAGCGATCAGCCACTTCCAGGGTATTGGCGAGTGCTTCGGGGCAGTAGTCGAATTGGTCGATCATCTGCTCGCCGGATTTGAAGAAGAGTTCGTTGGTGGCAAAGCGGAACCGCGAGGGATCGTTGATGGTTTTGCCCATCTGGATGCAGAGCAGCACCTCATGGGCATAGGATTCCTCCTTTTTCAGGTAATGGCAGTCGTTGGTGGCCACCAGCTTGATGCCCAGTTCCCGGGAGAGCTCCATCATGCCTTTATTGGCAATGGTCTGCTCGGGAATACCGTTTTCCTGCATCTCCAGATAAAACCGGTCGCCAAAGACCTGCTGCAGTTCCTGGGCACGGGAGCGGGCCGTAGCGGGATCGTTGTGGGTCAGACGCCAGGCGATTTCGCCCTTGAGGCAGGCGGTGAGAATGATCAGT
>DAIODL010000111.1:0-6803 GCA_036746815.1 Desulfobulbus sp. | reverse complement strand
AAGACGGCCGGAGACCCTGCATAGCGATGTGGAGACAACACAGAAGGACTGTGATGTTCTTATACTGTTGGTGTGCAATACAAGTAGTGCAAAAAATAAAACTTTATTGAAGGAGAATAACCCGTATGAGCAGCAAAAAGATTGTGGTGATCGGTGGTTCCGCCGCCGGTGCCAAAGCCGCGGCCAAAGCCCGGCGGCTTGACGAGTTTGCCGATATTACCATCATTCAGAAGGCTCCGGATCTGTCCATGGCCTCCTGCGGCTATCCGTATTATGTGGGCGGTGTATTTGATAACCGTAACGCCCTGTTGTGTACCCCCGCAGGTGTAGTGCGTGACCCGGTTTTCTTTCAGAAGGCCAAAAAAATCACCGCCATGGTGGAAACCGAAGTAACCGCGATTAAGCGCACGGAAAAAGAAGTGGTCTGCCGCGATCTTAAAACAGGTGAGGAAAAAATTGTTCCCTATGACTCACTGGTAATCACCACCGGTGCCCGTGCCAACAAACCGCCCATTCCGGGCAGCGACTTAGAAGGTATTACTACCCTGGTCTCCATGGCGGACACCGATTATCTGCGTTCCGTCCGCGACAAGGGTGAGGTGAAAAAAGCCGTGGTTATCGGCGGCGGGCTCATCGGTATTGAAGCCTGTGAAGCGCTGCAGGAGTCTGGCATTCAGGTGACCGTGATTGAAGCGGTGGATCAGGTGCTGACCTTCCTGGATTGGGATCTGGCCAAGTTGGTGGAAAATCACATGAGGTCCAAGGGCGCTCAGGTGATGACCGGCAAGGGCGTACAGGAATTTGTCGGTGAGGGAGGCAAGCTGACCGGTGTCAAGCTGGTGGACGGCACGGTGATTGAGTGCGGCGTGGCCGTGATGGCCATCGGTGTGCGGCCCAACAGCGAACTGGCCCAGGAGGCCGGGTTGTCTATCGGCAAATTCCGGGGCATTGAGGTGAACGAATACATGCAGACCTCAGATCCCGATATTTATGCCGCTGGCGACTGTGTGGAAATTCTGGATCGGATTACCGGTGAGAAATGTTTTACCCCCATGGGCGATCTGGCCAACCTGGAGGGCCGGGTGATCGGCGAAAATCTGATCAGCGGCAATGTAGCCACCTTCCCCGGCACCGTGCACACGGGCATCTGCAAGGTATTTGATTTTTCCGCCGGTTCCTCTGGTCTCTCCATCAAAGCGGCACAGCGTGCAGGCCTTGAAGGATACACCACCATTGTGAACGCCAATGCTGACAAGCCTGGCTTTATGGGTGCTAAGATTCTCATCTCCCGTCTGCTGGTGGGCAAGGATCAGCGCATCCTCGGGTATCAGTGCGTGGGCCTGGGCGATGTCAGCCGGCAGATCGCCAGCGCTGCCATTGCCATCCAGGGCAAAATGAAGCTGAGCGATATCGTCAATGCGGATATGCCGTACGCTCCGCCGTTCTCACCTGCTATCGACCACTTCATCACCGGCTGCCATATCATGGAAAACAAGCTGAAAGGACGGATGGTTGGCATCGGTGTGACCGAGGTGAAAGAAAAACTGGATGCCGGCGAAAAGCCTTTTATCATTGATGGCCGTAATCCCAACGAGTTCGCAGAAATGGAACTGGGCATTGGCGAGCACCTGATTCCTTTGGGAGCGTTGCGTTCACGGTTGAATGAGTTGCCCGAGGATAAAAACGCTGAAATTATCTGTTTCTGTAAAATTTCCCTGCGTGGGTATGAAACCGCCACCATTCTGCGTGCGCATGGCTATACCAACGTAAAGGTCATGGAAGGCGGTATCATGGCCTGGCCGTTCCCGCGGAAAAAATAATCCGCATTATTCCCTGCCCTCCCAGCCGGCAGGAGCTGTTTCACTTCGGTGAGGCGGTTTCTGCCGGTTTTTTTGTCTTCACCTGCCAGAACCTGGCAGCGTGTTCTTGTCTCTGTGTTTCAGTATTTCGCACCAGAAATGGTTTTGTGATTATCCATGGCTCCCTTATAATGGGCGTTATGAGGTAAACGGCTTTACTGAGTGTGATTTCAATCCATATTGGGAGAATACTGTGAGATATACCGGTCTGTGTTCCTTTTTTGTCGTTGCTGCAGTCTGTATAAGTGGGACGGCTGTTTTGGCGGCTCCACAAACTGCCCCTGGAGCGGACGATCTGGCAGCTTTGTCGAACAACCAGCTTGGTTTGCTGGAATATTGTCAGGCCCAGGGCTATATTGATGGCAAGGCCATTGTGGTGCAAAAGAAGTTGATGAGCATGCTGCCTGCTGTCAGCGATACCAATAAAATGGAAATTGCATATCAGAAGGGTAAAAAAGGTACGGTTGCCGCCCTGGATAAGGATGTGCCGCTTGCCGATGCCGCTGCCAGGAAAAAGACTGATGTGGCCAATCTGTGTCAACATCTTGGTGGGCTTATTGTGAAGGCAGGCGAGAATCTGCCGAAATGATATATGGCAGGCCCCGCGCGCAACATCGCGGCGGCCTGCCGTTATTTCTCTCTGAGTTTTTTTCTCCCTCTTTCCGCGCTGGTTCTTCTTTCACCCTGATATCTTCGGTACCGCTGAGCCTCTTTGCAGCATTTCATGCCCGCTGTCATACCACTGGTCAAACCTGGAAGGTTGTGGCAGAAGGAGAGAAGTGTGCTGTTGGACAGAGCTCTCTTTTGTACATTGAGGATTTGTGAAGAGAGAAAAAAACTTTACGAAATCAGAGAGAACAGGTATTCCACCAGGTTAACATATTTGTCGTTCTCACTGAAAAATTTGAGAACAATGTTTCTGGATTCATAACGTATTGTTTTTGCAATATAATGAGTCTCGAGTTTTGATTTTTACGAATCTGTTACATATTCCCGGAATATCTCCTGAAGTTGTTTCTGAAGAATTTTCTTGGGTTGTTCAATCCATTTTCATTTTTGTGTAATGGCTATTGCATTTGGATAGTTATCGAAAATGGAGCCTGTTATTTCACTGAAGGCTATTTGGGTGAGGTAGTGAAATTATGAAAACCATTGCGACTCTCGGCCCGGAACATTCACAATCCTGGCAGGCAGCCGTCAGTTATGACAGCAGTGCGGAAATACGCCTGTATCCCCATGTCACGGCATTGCTTGCAGCCTTTGCCGCCGGGGAAGCGGAATTCGCCATTGTGCCGGTATATAACACCCGGGAAGGTGAAAAAAAGCAGTACTTTCGTTTTTTCGACCAGATCAAGCATGGGCACTGGATTGACAACATCCTGCTGCAGTCCACCCTTTCGTTGGGTGTGTTCACCGAGGGTGAAAAGATTGAAAATATTCAGACTCTGGTAGGAACACGGGAAGTTTTCAACCAGTGTGAGGAGTTTATTGACAGCCGTCTGCCGCATGTGACGGTGGTGAGTGTCCATGATCTGAATCAGGCCATTAGGGATTGTATAACCAACGGCCAGACGTCTGGCCAGGCGGTCATCGAAACTGCGGAAACGCTTACCGCGCAACATTTACACATCATAGAGCGGGAGGTTGCTCCCCACAACCGGACCCGCTTCGCGGTACTCGGGCATGAGCTTGCGCCTGCAACCGGTTATGACGCCACTGTGCTTATCACCGAACCCCTGGATGATCGGGTGGGGCTCCTGGTAGATATTTTGAGTGAGTTTTCCCGGCGTGGCATCAACATCGCCGATATGCGCACGGAAAATGACATCAAGACCCAGAAGCTGCGCATTTATCTGGAAGCTGAAGGCCATATTGCGGGTGAGAACATGGCCGAAGCTATTGCCCATATTGAGTCCCGGGTCATTCAACAGCAGAGTTCAATTCGTGTGCTGGGCAGTTTTCCTCGTGTGGATATGCGAACCAAGCACATAAAATCATTTGGTTTTATCGGTACTGGGGATATGAGCCGGTGGTTTGCCGACCGGCTGAAAGGTGAGGGGTATGAGGTCATGTTAACGGGCCGTACCACCAGACTGCGGCCTGAAACGATGATCCCGCGGGTCAATGTGGTGGTGGTGTGTGTGCCTATTTCTGCGACAACCGACACCATACGCCGCTATGGGCCGCTCCTTTCCGATGGGCAGGCGTTGATTTTACTGGCTGGTGAGGCTGAGAATATTATAGAAACGGCCATGGAGGTCACCAATCCAAACGTTGAGGTCATGCTCGCTCACAATTTATGGGGACCGCGGGCGGCGACTATGAAGGACAAAAACGCCATTGTAGTGCGCACCTCCCGAAGTGGTCTGTTCTGCAGTGAGTTCGAGGCATTCATGTACAAGCATGGAGCGGATATCTTTCATGATTCCCCGGCCAAGCATGATCTCCTCATGGGGGTTGGACAGAAATTACCGACCATGATCTCGGTGGCCCTTGCCTTGACCTTGGGTAAACACGGCATTACCAGTGAGGACATTGCCAGCCATTGCACACTGACATCTCTGTATCCAATCCTTGCCATGTCGCGGGTGCACTCCCAGAACGCACGCACCTATGCGGAGATTATGTCGACAGAGGGTGACGGCAGGAAGATCGTCAGCGATTTTATCACAAATTTTCAAAAAGTTATGGCCATGGCCAACGATGCCGATATAACTGACCTGTGCACAGTGATACATGGCAATGCGGCATACCTGACCCCGGATTTTCTCGAAGCAAGGATGCGCCAGGCGCAAGCGGTCGATGAAGTGCTGGGCAGGATGATTTGATAGAGCGGTTGACCATTGTCAGTGCAGCGATTACTTTAACGAAATGTTTGGCCCGCGTTTTCTGAATTTCTTTTTTTGGATACTTTTCATTGTGTTAGGTATCCTGTTCGTATTGCGATTGACTGGGTACATTGGTGGTGGCTGACCCCTCTCCCACGCACCGTCGGTCGGCGGTACTCCATGTCCTCTGCCCAGAGCAGAGAAAGTGATACACCCGTAAGGAGTTGATGCTCATGTACAATGATGTGATGAAATATCTTGAAGAGAACCGTACCTGTCCCCATTGTGGGAGTAAACTTACTTTGTGCAATGCCCCGCCTATGCATGTGGGGGATGGCTTGGGATGGGGATCGGAATATATGTTCATCTGCCTCAATGATGAGTGCCCGCTCTTTGTTGGAGGATGGGAGTATATTGCCAATCAGTATGGCCATGTCGGCTCCTACCGTTATATGGAATTGCCCAATTCCCAGGAAAATTACACCATGATGGTGGCTGGCAAAGAAGCCTTCACCGGCAGCATTGTTGATATCAATGAATTGAAGATGCAGAATGAGCGTTATCAGGAGCAGACGAAGGCCTTGGCCGCGTTAGATACCTGTGTGGCTGAGAAAAACCTCGAGCCGGTGATGACACTACTGCTTGATGAGTCCGTCAAGATTGATGACCGCAAACGGGCTGCAGCTCTGTTACCGCAACTGGCGGACCTGCACTGTGTGGATCCGCTCCGCAACCACAAGTTTCGTGACGAATCCTTGCACATGGCTGTCAACATGGCTGTGAAAAAGGTGCTGGATGAGAATTTTGTCAAGGAATGCCCTTATTGTTCCGAGTTGATCAAGGTCCAGGCCAAGGTCTGCAAATATTGCAAACGGGATCTCCCTGCTTGACTTTATTCTTGCTAAATTCATGGGGTACGGTTATATAAGTGCCGCGTTTGTGTGGTGAGCGTAGCTCAGTTGGTGGCAGCACCGGGTTGTGGCCTCGGAGGTCGTGGGTTCAAGTCCCATCGCTCACCCCATAAATAAAATATCCGATACCTTGTGTATCTTCGTGAACCCGCTTTCTGTTCTGGAAAGCGGGTTTTTTTTGGTGCATACGGATGGATGGAGTTGAAGAAAAACATAAGGGGAATGTATGGCAGACAAACAATGGATACAGCGGTGTGAAAACGGCCACAGACTCGTGCTACTGGGTTTCCTGGGCACACTCTTGCTGTTGAGTGGATGCACGCAGCCTGCGACATGGAGCAAACCTGGAGCTACACAAAGCGGATTTGATCGTGATATGGGAGAGTGCCGTCGTCAGCAGGCAAGGCAGTCTGCCCCCATGTGGGGTACGGAAGGCGGCAGTGATCTGGAACGTTACGACAAGAGTGAGGATCTGGTCCGCAAGTGCATGGAGAAAAAAGGGTACACCCTGAAAAAAACCACGTCCCTCTGATTTTTACGAGGACCAGCAGGGACGCGGACCACATATTTATTCGTAGCTGATGCAGCCGGCCGGGCATGAGGCAACGGCCTCATTAATGCATTGTTCATCGCCCCCTTCGGGTTTGATGACATAGGCTTTCTCTTCGTCATCGTTAAAGGCGAACACTTCCGGACAAATTTCTACGCAAGCACCGCAACCGATGCAGTCCTGCTGGTTGATTGAAGCCATTTTCATTGTGTACCTCCTTTGGTGTTATGGAATATCATATAACTAATTCCGTGTCCGCGATTCGTCAATAATGCTGGGTTGCATACGCCTGAAGCACATTGGGGTCAGGCAAAAAAGACAAAAAAAAGGGAGTGGCCAAAACCCCTCCCCTTATGACTGCCTGTTTTGTTGTCAGTCTTCGATTTTTCCAGACTTAATGCGTTTGGAATAGATGTCTTTCATCTTGTAGAGATCCTGCTGCAACTCAAATACTCCGTGCCAATGGGCATAGTCCGGGCCGTTCATGGCCGCACCCTGACGCATCCGGCGGCCCTCATGATGCCACAGGTAGTCGTAGAGCTTCTGGAATTCATCATCCCAGGGATTTGCTTTCAGGAGTTTCTTGTCAGCCAGTTCTTTGCGCATGGCCTCGGCGGGCTTGCAGTATCCCTCGTTGTAGAGGTCAATATTCAGG
>DAIODL010000110.1:0-6815 GCA_036746815.1 Desulfobulbus sp. | reverse complement strand
GAGGCGCCACTATATCGACCTCTCCTCTCCCCGTCAATCCCTTTCTGCTAAGGGACTCATTTTTCTTGAAAGCGTTGCCGCTGCAGGCGGGGAGGGTAACACAGCGGCGCGCTTTATCCCTTTATTTTTGTGATTTCTCTGCTGCTTCAATCCACCGGCTCAGAGTATCGACAATCTTTTGCGCCTGGGCAATACTTGAGATGTTGAACTTGGCCTTGCTTAAGTATTCGCCGTTTCTTTTCTGATAACGGCGGATAGTATATTTTTCCGGACCATATTCGCCCTTGGCGCGGTCCAGGTCCTGGTACCGGAAAATAATGGTGGACCAGGTACCCTTGGAGAGAATTTCCTTATCCAGTTCCTTCACAACCTGTACGCCGTCTTCTTCATAGTTGACGGTCAACTCTTCCACTTTTTCTGCCATGATGCACTCATCTGGTTAAAATTCATAAACGTACCACAGCACACTAACGCGGAGTCGGCAAAAAGGCAAATATCCCTCTTATCCCTCGCGTAAGCTGCAATACGCCACTTTGTGCAGTTTGCTCTTTCAGCGTTCAAACTCGTATTTGATATCACCGCTGCTTTTGGCGGATCCCGTGGCTGTGTTCAGAGAAAAGCCTTTCCCCAGGTTGAGGCGGGTATTGAAGGTATCCGTGTCATTGGCCAGATCCTTGCCGTAGCTGACATAGAAATCCGGTGTGATCCAACTCCCCAGAACCAGGGTGTTTCCCTGTTGGTCATTACTTGAGTCGATTTTGATCTCATCGATCATGGTCAGGCGCTTGAGGCGCTGCAGAAAGGGAATCCAGGATTCGAGGCCGACCTTATTTAGCACCGTACCCACAGTTCCGATATCGTTGCGATTCTCGCCGGCAATGGCCGTATCCTCAAGCAGCGTGGTGATAATGGAGGACTGCTGCATGGCCGGCGTTGAGGAGAAAGAGATGTTGGGATGCTGGAGAAAGCCATTCACCAGCATCCGCGCGGTGACTTTTTCGGTTTTATGTTCGCTGCGCAGTTCAATGCCTGGGTTGGTCAAGGGGCCACCGGCGTAGAGCAGTCGGCCCAGGTCGATTTTCAGCCGTTTTCCATACATGCTGAACGAACCCTTCTCCACATTCAAGGTGCCATTTGCCGTAAATGGGCGTCCCGGCTGGCTGTTGACCTGTAGTTCGCCTTTGATATTACCGCGTAACCCATAGGCATCGATCTGCACATCATCACCTGCATGCAGGGCAAGCTGCAGATAGAGTGGCTGCGCTGTGGTGGCTGCTTGCGTATCGCTGTCAACAATCACAACATCACCTGAACCCTTGGTGACCTGGTCAAAGTTGATGGAGGTGATTTTCGCATGGGGAATGGTCACCTTACCCTGGACAGTCAGTGTGTCATTTTTGAGAAGGACATTGACATTGGGTGTCAGGGCGAGCTTCACATCCGGCAGATCAGCGGCACGAAAGTCCTGACCGACCAAGTGAATAGCAATCTCCTTACGGTCAAGCGCCATAATATCCAGGCTGCTGGTGATGTGCAGGGTACCTGTTCCGGATTGCGCAGTGGCCTGCAGATCAATCTTGCTGGCATTCCCCTGCATGGACAGCGTGAGGGGGGACAGGGTGATGCCCAGCGGCGGAATTTCCGCCTTGCCATGCAACAGCTCCATATGGCCGGTGATGTGGGGGGCAAGCGGGGACCCGGTCAGATCCCATCGGCCCTGTAATGTCCCTGTAGGAAGCACGTATTGTTTGCTGAGGATGCCGATGAGCGCCAGATTGTTGAGGTTGAGTTCCACAGTACCGCGAATAGGTTTGGAGCGGAGGTTGCTGAAGAGTTCCCGTGAGGGTTGTCTGATGTCGGCGTGCAGATAATTATGCGCGTCCATGAGACTGTTTACCACAAGATGCAGTTGATTCTCCTGGTATTCGGCACGGACATCGTTCTGCTGCCAGTGCAGTTTCTGCTGCTGTCCGTCACCCAGTGGCGCGGTAAGCTGCATGGCCCTGGTAGAAAAAGAGGCCACCATTTTTTCCAGAGCCTGTTGTTTGCCCTGCGCGTCCAGACTGCCGTTCAGCGTCCCCTGGATAGGCCAGGAAAGTCCGCTTAACTCGGCCAGAAAGGCAAGGGGCATATTGCTTAGTTGGCTGCGCATCAGCCATTTCCGGCTGGGCCCGTTCCAGTCTCCTTCGGCGCAGATGCGGCTGCTGCTGGTGGTTTCAAGACAAAGCGGCGAAAGTTTTGCCTGATCTGGAGCAAGGTCCAGGGTGCTGGTCGCGCGTTGGTGCCAGATGCCATACGCTTTGGAGGCAAGGGTGGTGTCACGCAGCGTTGTTTTCCATTGTCCGGACAAGAGGGTCGATAAAACACGCAGGTAGGAGCCAAGCGCGTTTTCAGGAGTGGGCTGGGCCTGTCCCTGTTTGGGGGTGAAACTGCTTGAAAGCGTGCTCTTGGCAGTACCCAGCTTGTCGCGCACGTCAATATGCATCTCCGGCTTGAATAACGAACCCTGCAGGCGCAGATTTCCTTCATCAACCAGAGTTTCGCTCAGTTTTGCTTTTTTGAGCAGAACGGACGCCTTGAGCGCGCCATTGCCGGTCATGATCCCGTCAGCCTGGGCTCGCAGTTGCCCGATGGCGTATTTTTTCGCGAGTGCAAGTTTTTCTCCCGCAAGCTGCAGGGTGAAATGCGGCTGTTTCATGGTACCGTCCAGATGCAGACGTGCGTCCAGACTGCCGGCGGCCGTGGGCCATAATTCGGTCAACCGCGGAGAGCGCAGCAGGGCAGCAACATCAAATTTCGGAGCTGTTGCCCCCTTGATTTCTACAGTGGAGGCACCGCTTGCCAGACGTATCTCAGTGTTCTGCAACTGATCACCCACCAGTTCCATCTGCCCGCCGCCGGAGAGCGGGTATTGCCGCAGCGTGCCCTTGAGATCAGAAAGTTTAAAACTCGCCTGCAGGCGGGGCTGGGTATGCCCCTGGCTGACCAGGTGGCCGGAAAAGTTGCCCGGCCACTGGGGTGAAAAAACTCCCGGATTGAGCTGGGTTCCCTGAATATCCGCCTGCCAGGACAGGGATGGGGACCACAAAAGTTGCCCCTGCGCGGTAAGAGACGCCTTGTCCTGAGTCATGATGAGGCGTGAACAGGTAAGTCCGTGCATATCAATGGCAAGCGAGGCGGTTACTGCCACCGGTTTGAGCAGACTGGGCAGGCCGGTGTCCGTCTGCACGGTCAGGTTATACTTTGCAAGATCGCCCTGTCCGTGCACCATCACGTTGCGGAAACGTTGCTCTGCCCACTGCCTGTTGATGTCTGTGAGCGCGAGATTCGCGCTGGTCGCTGTGGCCGACCAGATGGTGATGGGATCCAGGAGTCCCTTGAGTTGTCCCTGCAGGTGCACGACCGCTGGCGTTTGTGTATCAACATTGACTCCCATCTCGTTAAAAGGGCCGGTAAGGGTACCTGTGGCGGTTATGGGCTGGTAGCCCTCAAAATTGAACTGCGCCTTCACCGTGGCATTGACGGGATACTTGACCGTGGTCTGCAGGCCGCCCTGGATCTGCAGTGTCTGCGCCCCGGCGGTAAGCGCGCCGTCAGCAAAGGTCAGGGTGTCGCCTTGAAAATGGATGTTGTGCACGCTCGTCGTATCCAGATGCAGATATTCTTCATCAGGGGAGGCGATGTTGATGTCGCGGACCTGCGCACTGTCCACCACCAGGTGAAAGGGCAGGGAAAAGGCGGAGGGGATGGTTGGCTCGGTGCTGTCTTTACTGATGACCCGCACCTTGCTGGCCTCCGCATTCTGCACATGCACCTGACCATCCAGCAGCAGCCTCGGCAGCCAGTGGACAGTTATGGAATCGATGTCCACAGACGTGGTGGCATTGGCATAGCGTACTTTGTGCAGCTGGAACGGCCCCATCAGGGTACCTGTGGCGGAGCCCAGATCCAAAGCGGGTTTGGTGAACGCATTGACGCTGGCCAGGATCACCCGCAGCCCTGTTTCCGTGGTGGTAAGCAAGGTGAGCACCAGTGCCAGCACGACCACCGGAGGCAGGGTCCAGATGAGCAGTTTGCGCAGCTTCACAGATCTGCCCCCATAGTGAGGTGAATGCGCCAGGAGTTGCCATCGTCGAGCGACTTGGCCAGATCCAGACGAATCTGGCCAAATACGCCGCTCCAGCGGATACCCACACCCGCGCCGGACTGCATGGTCAGATCTGCGAAGGAGTTACCGGTTGCGCCGCTGTCGTAAAATACGGCACCGCTCCATTTGCCAAAGAGCACACGGTCCAGCTCAATGCTGTATACAAACAGATTCTTGCCACCCAGAATATTGCCATATCCATCAGTGGGACCAATTTTTTTGTAGCCATAGCCGCGCACGCTTTCATCACCACCGGCATAGTAGCGCAGCGACGGGGGCAGGGCGCTTATGTCGCCAACCAGGGTAGAGCCGAGGTCAGTGCGGCCGATAATCTTCCATTTATCCCAGAACTGGTAAATAACCTTGAGGTTGATGTTGGCCTGCAGGAAGTCAGAATCTGCGGCAAAGCCGTCTTTGCTGCCCTTGACTGATGCACTCAGGCGGAGCCCTCTGGTGGTATTGATACGGTCATCCGCCCAGAACAGGCTGCCCTTGATGCCGGGGAGGGCGTAGATGACATTGCCCTCATCGCCGACCGCACCAGTGGAGTAATTCTCCTTAAGAATTTGGAAAAAGGTCGAATAATCCCCCCAGGAGCGCACATGATCGGCGCTGATGATGTTGCTGAAGGTCTCTGTTTTTGTATTGTCAAATTCCTCTGTGGCATAGGAAGAGGTCAGGCTGAGCCGGTCGCGGTCGGGATCTCCTATGGGGATGGAATAGACGCCGCTGAAACTGCTTTTGTACTGCGCGGGCTGCCACTGCAGCGTCAGCTGGTGGCCGAGGCTGTTGATATGCCTGTTGGTATAGGCAAGGGTGGCGCGGGGGCCTGTGTCCGTACCATACCCGAGGCCGATACCGTATTTGTGGGCCAGATCCGGCTTGAGTAGAACGGTGACCGGCACCTTGTGGGTATCGGGACTGGCGTCATCAAGATTGTATTTGATGTTCACCTCGGAGAAATAACCGGCATCGTAGAGCGACTGCCGCATGCGCGTCAGCGCCTTGGGCGACAGCGGATCGCCCTCGTGCACGGGGGTGATTTTCTGCAGCAGCGACTGACTGAGGAAATCTGCCTTAAAGGCTATCGGACCGATGACATACCGGGGCCCGGTATCCACCTTGAGGATAATTTTTGCACTGTAGTCCCGTTTACGGACCTCTACCCGGCTCATGCTCAAATACGCCCGGTTGTAGCCCTTGTCCAGCATCCGGGTAATGAGCTGATCCTTGCCCTGCTCGTACACGGGATCATTGAGCTGATTCCCCTGGTGCAGGGGAAAATCTCTGATCAATGCAGCGGTGGAGGTGTCCTCCGCACCGGGACCGGTCACGGTGATTTCCACCTTCGTTACCAGGGTAGGAGGGCCGGGATCCACATTCAGGACCACCTGCCATGTATCGGGCTGAACCTGCTGCTGGCTGATGGAGATGGTTGGATCGTAATAGCCAAAGGGCTGCAGCGCCCTGGCTGCCTCGGCCCGGGTTTTGTCGTACATGCGTAAAAACGTGGCCTTGGTGAGCGGTTCCTTATTATCCAGGCGGGTAAGGGAAAGCGAGCCGTTGATATTCTGGCGCAGGTTGTCGCTTAACGTGCCGTGAATCTGCACATTCACATGCGGATTGGCACAGGCGATGGTGGCGGCAGACAGAAATGCGAAGAGGCCTGAGAGAACAAACAGCAGGTGGCTGGGCAGACGGCAGCCGGCCCGTGCATGATGCGGCCTGCCAGAGGCGGCTGCGGTCATAACGGTTTGCGCAGGTTGGACTGAAGAAGAAAAGAACGCGGTCAACAGGCGTCGCATTGCTAAGGGTATCCCAGCGGCGTTTTGATTGCCCTGTTGCCGTTCATGCTGCCTGCAGTGGCCCGGGGCACTCGTTTCCTGTCAGTCTACCCGGCTGGCCCCTCTTTTGAAAGAGGTGTTTTTTTTACTGTTGTGAAGAAAAAATCCCCCGCTTCCCTGTACGGGACGGGAAGCGGGGGAAAAGGAGTGCACACAGAAAATGTGGATTTACTGGCGGCTCATGGTCAGCTTGTTGTCCGCGCCGCGATCAATCTGAATATGATCGCCGTCGCTGAAATGGCCTTCCAGCATTTCCATGGCCAGCGGGTCTTCAATGTACCGCTGAATAGCCCGTTTCAGAGGACGTGCACCAAAGCTCGGGTCATAACCCACATCCACCAGAAATTGTTTGGCACCATCTGTCAGTGTGACCTGCAGCTTGCGCTCTGCCAGCCGTTTGCTCATGCGGGCCACCTGAATATCGACGATCTGCAGCAGATTCTCCCGGGTCAGGCCGTGGAAGGTGATGATCTCATCCACACGGTTCAAGAATTCCGGTTTGAACTGACGATGCAGGATCTCATCCACCTGGCGCCGCATTTCCTCGGGATCGGTCTGCGCCAGATCCATAATCACCTGACTGCCGATGTTGGAGGTCATGATCAGGATCGTGTTCTTGAAATCCACGGTCCGGCCCTTGCCATCGGTCATGCGGCCATCATCCAGCACCTGGAGCAGTACATTGAACACATCCGGATGCGCCTTTTCGATTTCATCCAGAAGGATGACCGAATACGGCCGCCGCCGTACCGCCTCGGTGAGCATGCCGCCTTCGTCATAACCCACGTAGCCCGGAGGAGCGCCGATGAGACGGGCCACTGAAT
>DAIODL010000109.1:0-6863 GCA_036746815.1 Desulfobulbus sp. | reverse complement strand
GGGGAGATGTGCCAGCTCCACGGCGATAAGGCCAAAGAGCACGCCAACGGCCGCACAGCTTAAGTGATGCAGGCTTACCAGCAAAAAGGAGGTTAGCAGGAGCGAGGCGATCTTGGCGGATGGTGTCCAGCGGTGAAAGAGCGACCGCCCTTCGGCCTGGCTGTCCAGCGTGGGAATGGACCAGTCCACAGTATCGGGTGTGGTCTTGGGCCGGTTCCCCTGCCCCAGCCACCGCCGCAGCAGGAACAAGATCACCAGCGGCGGCAGCAACAGACAGGCTGCGAGCAGAGCGGTCTGCGGGCCGGAAAGCGTAATAACGGTAACCGGTGGCACATTCATGCGTTTCTGCTGCTGCGGGTGAGCAGTTCCGGTTTCACCCGGTAGAGGAAGGAGATGACGATACCGCCCATGATGCCCTCGATGACGATGACGGGGATGTGCGCCACCACCGCCATTTTGGCCACACCAAAAAAGGACTGGCCGCCGGTGGCCAAGAGCGCCGCCAGGAGACACGCCGCCAGGACAACGCCGCCGGCGCTGACCAGACCGCCGGTCAGGGCGTTGGAGGTCCTGGTGGTGCCGCGGAACCGCTGAAAAAAGAACCCGGCCAGTACAGCGGGCAGGCCCATCATCAGGGCATTGGCTCCCAGCGCGGTAATCCCGCCGAACTGGAAGAGCAGGCACTGCAGGAACAGCCCCACGGTGATGGAGAGAAAGGCGGCGGGCCCCAGCAGGGCGCCGACAATGCCCGGCAGAATCAGGTGCACGCTGGTGGGCCCCAGGGGTACATGAATAAGTGAGGCCACAAAAAAAGCGGAGGTGACCACTGCGATCTTGGGAAGATCGCGGCTGTCCACCCGGCGCAGGCTGAGCCCAACCCCGGCCAGGGTGAGCACATAGCCGCCGGCGGCCACGGAAACTGGCAAAACGCCATCAGCGATATGCATGTTACTCCTTCCTGCGGCGGGCAGCCACCAGAGCAGCCACCCCGAACAAACCGAAGATATAACCAAGGCCTGCCATGATGTCGCGCACGCCGGGCCGCGAGAGGTCGTCATGGAGCAGGGCCAGATCCCGTTTGATCTGCCGCAGTTCCTCATAGATGCGCTGGTTGTCCGCGCTGGCGGTAACGGCCTTTTCCTGGCTCTGCTGACCCGCTGCCGGCGGCGTGGCTGGTTGCGTCGCTGGTGCCTGCTGCTGAGTGACAGCAGGGGCTGCAGACGTCGCGGCCGGTATCTCTTCCTGCTGGAGCACAAAACTATTCTGGTGGCCCATGCTCGCGTTGACACTAATGGTCAGTGTCTGCCGTCCGGGCAGGGGAAAGGAAAACAGCCCCTTGTCATCGGTTTTACCGGTCAGGAGCACCTTGCCGGATGGATCGGTCACGGTGATGGTGCCGCCTTGCACCCTGTTGCCGTCTGCGAAATAACTTTCCGTGTACACAGTGTCCCCCTCAGCGTAGGCGAACAGGTTCACCTTGTGTGCCCAGGCCGTGCCCGCGTTGCCGCAGAGGATCGCGGCAATCATGAGAAAGGGAAGGATTTTTTGGAACATGACTTGCTGCCTCAGCCTTACATATTGCGGGTATGCACCCAGTAGACTGCGCCCTGCTCCACTTCTTTGTCCACGCCGTCGTGTTTGATGGTTTTTTTCGCGGTGGTCAGGGCCGAAAAACCCCACCAGCCGGCACGCGGCATGGCATAGGTGAACACGCCGTTCACATCCGTTTTTACTACCTGGGTCACAAAGGGCCCGGACGGCGCTTCAATCTTGGGAGGCGTGTTCAGGTACTCGATCTCCACCCGTATGTCCGGAGCTGGTTTGCCTTCAACCAACACCTGGCCGGTGAAGACATTGCCGGTCCATAGGCCGTAGGGACGGGTCAGGGGGATGATCTCGGTTGCGAGGCCGACCGGTTTGTCCCAGCCCTCTTCCAGGTCCAGGGCGTCCACGCACACCTTGGTGAAATGCTGGATGTAAAGATCCTCGGCCGGTTCCCAATAGGGAGCGGGCGCCACGAAAAAGGTGTAATCACCGGGCCCTTTGATCTGGTACCTGGTGGTCCAGAAAGTGTGACCCCGTTCGTCCTTCTGCGGCTGCAGAGTGGAAAGCAGGTCCGTGATCGCCCCATTCCGCATCACGCCGAACCGCTCCGGCTTGGCCATTTCCATGGTATCCCCTTCCATGGGGTGCAGGAATTTGACCGCCACCTCAATGGTTTTGGGATCTTTTGCGGTGACTATGTCGGTTGAGGGAATCACCGCACCGAAATGGGCGGAGGCGAGCGTTGCTGTGCAGCACAAGGCAGCCAGCGACATGGTGCAGGTGCGTAGCAGGCGGAAGGTTGCGGGTATCATGGGCATCTCCTTTTGGGTTCAGTAGGTTGATGCCCAATACCAGTAACACGTTATTGAAAAAAATAATACCAGAAAGGTAACGGAAAAGGGAACAGATATAGTCCAGTCTGCTTCCTCAGAATGGATGCATGAAGTGAGCCTCTGAAACCTCAGGGGCAGCAATAAAAAAGGGGCGGACATGCGGCCCGGCAGGGTGCCACGCGTCCGCCCCCCATGGCCAGCAGGACGGAGTAAGAAGTATGCGTATTACGGAAAATCAGTAACTGAGTATCTTGGTGTCCTTGGTGAAAATCATCCCCATCACTGCATCCGGGGTACCGACCTGCACGCCTGGGAGCAGCTCCTGTGGTTTGAGGCCCATATCCTTGATACATTTACCGCCTGCGATCACCTTGCCACCGCTTTTTATGAAAGCGCTCAGCTCCTGGGCCAGGGTCTGTTTGCCAAAAGGATAGTTGTTTTTTGCCACCGCCACTTTGATGGAATCCAGCCGGAGCAGCATGGTCACGGGATGGCCGCGGTGCAGCGCCACCGAACCAATGGCAATGGCGCCATCAAATACCTGGGGATTATCGGTGGACATGGACAAGATAAGAGGGTCCATGGGCTCCTGCGGGCCGGGCTTGGCCGTATCCGCCCAAGTGGGGCAGACGAGACAAAGGGCAAACAGCAACAGGCCGATGGTGGTGAGACGATGGTTTTTCATTCGGGTTCTCCTTGCATAGATGACATGATTTAAGCCCCCCTCATTTATCGTTATATACTAAGACGAATAACGATAAATAAAAATAGCTTTTTTCGTCTTCGCAGCTGCGGGAGAGGGAGTGCTGGCCAGAGGGAAACGCGGGCAAACGAACGGGGACAAGCGGGGGAGTATCATCTGTGTGCGCACAAGGTGCGGGCGGCCTTGTTGTTGTCTCTCGGCGCTGCTTTCAGAAAAAGGAAGACTTACGTGCTGTTCACCCCATCAGCACCAGTCCCCAGACCACCAGGACCAGAATAATGGACATGGTGACCGCCGCGGAACCCAGGTCCTTGGCCAGGCCGGACAGGGGATTGCGTTCGGAACTGATGCGGTCCACCACCACTTCAATGGCGGTATTCATCAATTCGGTGATGAGCACCAGCAGCAGCGAGCCGATCAACAGGGCGCGCTCCACCCCGTTCTGACCGAACCAGCAGGCCACCGGCAGCAGCACCAGGCACAGGATGGTTTCCTGACGAAAGGCGGCCTCGTTGCGGAAAGCGGCGGTGATACCGGAGAGTGAGCACCGGGATGCCCGCAGAATACGTTTCAGGCCGGAGCCGTTGATCTTTTCGCGTTCATGCATGATAAAAACCTATAAATACCCTGTGTTGATATCAAAATTACACCCCAGGTTCTCCTTCTGTGGTACTATTATAACAGTATTCCATGTTTTGGAAAAAAATTGCCGCCCCAGACCTGGTATGGTAATGCTAATTCTTCATCATTTTATGAGGATGGACTATGAATCGCGAGATATTTTCCCAGTTACGGGCAAAATTGGGCAAAACACAGAAGGCGTTGGCCGAATTGCTGGGCGTGTCGCTGAAGGCTGTGCAGAGTTATGAACAGGGATGGCGCGCCATTCCCCTGCACGTGGAACGTCAGCTCTATTTTCTGACGGTCAGTCAGCGGGGCACGAACAAAAAAGAGCACAAGGACTGCTGGATCCGCAAGAAATGCGGCCAGAAAAAGCAGTGTCCGGCCTGGGAGTTTCAGGCGGGCCATCTGTGCTGGTTTCTCAGCGGCACCCGTTGTGAGTGCACGGCGCATATGAACTGGAAGGAGAAGATGGATATCTGCCGCAACTGTGAAGTGCTGACCTCACTTCTGTAAAGCGCCCATGGCCGCAGTTGTGCTTTTTTTGTTTTTGGACCTTGGACGCATGGTATTTCGTCACAAACGCATTTCCCGCCGGTATGGCTTCTGTTGCCTATGCCGGCGTTGAAGATCGGGGTAGCTATGAGTGGTGGGGTGGATTCCACCATGGCTGCCTCTCTGCTCATGGAAAAGGGGTGTCAGGTGCGTGGTTTTTTCATGCGTCTGCCGCTTTCCCGCCAGGATGCGCTGGAGTGCCGGGCGCGTGAGGTTGCCGGGCAGCTGGGCATCGCCCTTGATGTCGTTGATCTGCGCGACACCTTCACAAACCAGGTGATCGGCTATTTCACCACCTGCTATCAAGCTGGCCTCACTCCCAATCCCTGTATTTTCTGTAACCAGGTCATCAAATTCGGCCTTCTGGCCCAGGCCATGCGGGCAGCGGGCATGGAGCGCGTCGCCACCGGCCATTATGCCCGTATTTTCGAGATGGACGGCTGCCGCTATATCGGCCGCGGACTGGACGCGGCAAAAGACCAGTCCTATTTTCTGGCCCGGCTTGCGGGTGAGCAGTTGGGCGACCTCGTTTTCCCGCTGGGCGGACTGACCAAGGAAGCGATGTATGCGCGCGCGGTGAAGCTTGGTTTTCAGTTCAGCGGTGAAGAGAGCCAGGATGTCTGTTTTCTGGGGGCGGGCCTGCCTACCTTTCTCGCGAACCACGGCCTGGGCGAGCGGCGCGGGCCTGTGGTGGATACTGCGGGCCGGGTGCTTGGCGAACATCTGGGGGTGTGGCGTTATACCATCGGGCAGCGGCGGGGACTGGGGTTGCCCGATGCCACGCCTTGGTATGTGACGGCCTTGGACGGCCCTGGCAACCGGGTCATTGTGGGCAAGCAGGGGGAATTGTGGCGGCAGACCTGCCGGCTGCACGATCTGCGCTGGGTGCAGAAACCCCTGTCCCTGCCCTGGGAAGGGCTGGTACAGCTGCGCTCCCGGCACACCGCGGCCAGGGCTAGGCTCAATGAAGCCGCTCCCGGCACCTGGGAGCTGAGATTCACCGAGGCTCAGCGCGCCATCACCCCCGGCCAGTTCGCGGTACTGTACGAGGACGAGCGGGTCATCGGCAGCGGCATTATCGCAGGCGACACCATGGAGGATGCAGCATGAAACGAGTTGCCATCACCACCCTGGGATGCAAGGTCAACCAGTTCGAATCCGCTTCCTTTGCCGGTGCCTTTGCCGCGCGCGGTTGTGAGATCGTTCCGTTTCAGGACGTGGCGGATATCTATGTCATCAACACCTGCACCGTGACCGCCCGCGCCGGGCAGGAGTCGCGGCAGCTCATCCGGCGGGTACTGCGGCGGGTGCCGAACGCGCGCATCGTGGTCACCGGCTGTTACGCGCAGATGGACCCGAACGCGGTGCTGAATCTTTCCGAGCAGCCGCTCATCATCATCGGCAACGGCAACAAGCATCATCTGGTGGATGCGGCGCTTTCCGACGCCCCGCCGGACATGATCATGCTCATGGGCCGCATCCGCGGCAACCACACCATCTGCGACCTGCCCGTCACCCGCTTCCCCGGCCGCACCCGCGCCTACCTGCGCATTCAGGACGGCTGCGACAATTTCTGTTCCTACTGCATCGTGCCCTACACCCGCGGTCCCAGCCGCAGCCTGGCGATCGCCAAGGTGCTGGAACAGACCGCTGTTTTCGTGGAGCAGGGCTACCGTGAGCTGGTGATCACCGGCATCAATGTGGGCAAGTACGGCCTTGATCTCACCGAGGGTGAGACCATCTACACACTGCTCGACCGGCTCTGCCGCGAGTTTCCCAGCCTGCGGTTGCGGCTCAGCTCCATTGAGCCCACCGAGGTGAACGACACCCTCTTGAACCTGTATCAGGGACATGCGAACCTCATGCCCCACCTGCACATTCCGCTGCAGAGTGGGGACGACCAGGTGCTCGCGCGTATGAACCGCCGTTATGACACCGCCCGGTTCACCGCGGTGATTTATCGCATTCACGAGGTACTGCCCGAAGCGGCCATCGGCTGCGACGTGCTGGGCGGCTTTCCCGGCGAGACGGAAACCGAGGCTGACAACACCTACCGGCTGCTGGCCGGGCTGCCGGTGCATTATCTGCATGTTTTTCCTTACTCCCGCCGCCCCGGCACACTGGCCTCGAACCTGAATGGCCAGATCCCCGGTCCGGTGAAAGAGGCTCGGGTGCAGCGGCTGCGCGAACTGGACCATGCCAAGCGCCAGGCCTTCTATGCCCACGGTGTGGGACAGGTGCACCGGGTGCTGGTGGAACGGCTCCATCGGCCCAGCGGACTCCTGCGCGGGCTCAGCGAAAATTATATTCCCCTGTGGTTCCATGGTTCTTCAGCCCTTATCCATACGGTTGTTCCGGTGCGCTGCACGGGCATTGAGTCTGGCAATCCCATGGGCGAGCTGGCCGAGGACATTCTTGAGGAAAATCTGCAAAACAGGTAAGCTGTCGCCAAATCTGTGAGGATATCCCATGATCGGAGAAATAATCGCCATTGGTGACGAGCTCACCTCGGGCCGCATCTTAAATACCACCACGGCGCTGGCCGCGCGGGAGCTGTTTCTGCTTGGCCACGAAGTGCGGGCCATGTTCACCGTGGGCGATGACCT
>DAIODL010000108.1:0-7010 GCA_036746815.1 Desulfobulbus sp. | reverse complement strand
ATATCCGCTGCCAGCCTATGCACCAGTTTGGCACCGGCCACGGCCAGATCAATGATTTCCTTACGATCTTTCTTAAACACCACCCGGCGCTGCAGGGTGGAGGTGGAGTTGTACAGATGTACCACCGCCTTGGAAGCCCCAACCAGGGACGCATAGGTCTTTTTGATCAGATGTTCTCTGGCCTGGGTCAACACCTGGGGTACCACCTTGCCCAGATGATCACCGTCGATCAACAGCCGCAGGAAATCATACTCAATCTGTGAGGCCGAAGGAAAACCAACCTCAATCTCCTTAAACCCAAGCTCGACCAGTAACCGGAACATTTCCAGTTTCTCTTCCAGATTCATGGGCTGCACCAGGGCCTGATTGCCGTCGCGCAGATCCACACTGCACCAGATGGGGGCTTTGGTGATCACCTTGTCGGGCCAGGTGCGGTCAGGCAATTGCACCGTGGGATAAGGCCGGTATTTCGCTATCTTCTTGGGATCCATTTTCTTCTCCATAAAATCAAAAAAAAAGCCACGGTTGGGAAACCGTGGCTGTGAGGGGCTAATTTGTAATTCAGGGGTCGATCAGGACACGCCTCCTCGTTCTGCCACAGTTTGTCTGTGCAGTCGGCTAAGAAGGAGGAGAAGGAGTGTGGAAAAGCGAGTCATAATCATATCCATTGCTTTAAAAATGTTACTCAATAGTAAAGCTCCCACCATTTTTGTCAACAGGAAAAACAGCAAAGCCAATGCGCCGTTACATCTCACCGCGCATGAACTTCTCCGCCATATCAACATCATGCTTGGAACCGATAATAAGCGGCACCCGCTGATGCAGCCGTTCGGGCACAATATCAAGAATGCGGCGGCCATCATCGGTAATGGCGCGTCCGCCAGCCTGTTCCACGACCATGGCCAGCGGCGCTGCTTCATACAGCAGCCGCAGCTTACCTTCGGACTTCTCACCACTGAGCTTATCCCGGGTGTAAAGGAAGATACCCCCCTTGATCAGGTTGCGGTGGAAGTCCGCCACCAGGGAGCCGATATAGCGGTGACTGTAGGCTTTCTGGTCACCATGATCGTCCTTGAGATACTCCACGAACTTACGGGTCGGCTCGAACCAGTGATGGTAGTAGGCCTCGTTGACACTGTAATACATGGATTTGTCAGGAATTTTTATATCAGGATGCGAGAGGAAAAACTCGCCCACACTGGGATCCAGCGTAAATCCATGCACGCCGTTACCCGTGGTGTACACCATCACCGTGGAGGACCCGTAAATAATATAACCGGCAGCCACCTGTTTGTAGCCCGGCTGCAGCAGGTCAGCGGCCGTGCCCTGTCCCGCGCCGCCGAGACGGCGGTGAATGGAGAAGATGGTACCGATACTGACATTGACATCAATATTTGTGGACCCATCCAGGGGGTCGAAGGCAATGGTGTAGTTGCCCGCATAGCCGTCCAGCGCCGGAATGATGTCATCATCCTCCTCGGATGCCATGACGCATACATGGCCGCACTGCTCCATACGCCGTTTGATCGTCTGATTGGCAAAAGTGTCCAGCTTCTGCACATTTTCGCCCTGGATATTAACACGACCGGATTGCCCGAGAATATCAGCCAGACCCGCCATGTTAACCTCGGCGCTGATAATTTTACTGGCCACGACCAGGTCACTGAGCAGTCCTGTCAACTGGCCGGTAGCCTCAGGATGCAACCGCTGGTCATCCATGATCTGTCGGCTGATGGTAATGCCTTTACGTTTTGCGAGCATGATTGTCACTCCTTGTCCCTCGGGGACGGCCCCGTTGCGGACATAATCAATTTTTTCTGCCTGGACTGCAATTTTTTCCATTCTCCCAGCAAAGTGACCAGGGTCCGGACACCTGTCCCCGACGGTCCCTTGGGGACATAACTCTTCTCCGTGAAATCCCAGGCCGTTCCGGCAATATCCAGATGCGCCCAAGGCGTTTCACCAACAAATTCCTCTAGATAACACGCTGCAGTAATGGTTCCGGCACTACGGTCACTGCCGGCATTTTTTATATCCGCCACCCGGGAATCAATCTGTTTTCTATATTCCGGTCCCAGGGGCAAACGCCACAGCGGTTCGCCGACCTTGGCACCGGCGGCAACGAGCCGCTCCACCAACTGATCGTTATTACTCAAAACACCCGTGTAATGATGTCCAAGGCCAATGATAACCGCCCCGGTGAGGGTAGCCAGATCAACCACCGCCTCCGGCGCATAGGTGGCAATGCCATAGGCCAGGGCATCGGCTAAGATGAGCCGCCCTTCGGCATCGGTATTGACAACCTCCGAAGTCTTGCCGCCAAAATGGCGGATGATGTCACCTGGTTTCAGGGCTGCGGAACCGATCATGTTTTCCGTGGTCGGCACCAGTCCCACCACATTCACGCCACCCATCCCCAGTTCGGCAACAGCCTGCATGGTGGCGAGGACTGCGGCTCCACCACACATATCATACTTCATGTCTTCCATACCGGCCGAAGGCTTCACACAGATACCGCCGGAATCAAAGGTCAACCCCTTGCCCACCAGCAGTACAGTTGGATTCTGCTTATTGGTTCGGTATTCCAGCACCACCAGGAAAGGGGGCTGCGCCGAGCCCTGATTGACGCCGACCAGACCGCCCATTCCCCGTTTCACCAGATCGCCCTTGTCCAGGGTTTTGCATTTCAGCGGCCCCTTTTTGGCGAGCTTTTTGGCATACTCGGCAAAGGCGGCAGGCGTCCATTCATTGGCAGGCTGATTAGCCATATCCCGGGCCACACAGACCGCCCTGGCCAGAATCTCACCTTTCTGTACCCCCTTGTTCACCGCTCCTGTGGAATGTCCATCATCGTAGACCAGAAAGGATTCCACCTGCACGGGTGCATCACCCGCGTCCCTGCCCTTCCCCGTTTCCTGCGGTTTGGGTGTCTTATACCGGTCAAAACTGTACAGCCCCAGGAGGAAACCCTCAATGCAACTCGCAGCAACATCCTCTTCATCCAGCAGATATCCCTTGGGCAGTACCAGCAGTATGTTACGGGCTTTCAAGGTCTTGGCCTGTTTGGCCAGGTTCCCGCCTGCCAGGCGCAACTGTTCCAGACGTCCCTCAGCGGTGGATTCCTGTATCCCCAGCCCCAGCAGCAGCAGCCGTCTGGCTGCAATGGGCGATTTTTTCTCTACCAGCCCGGGATAAAACAAAAAAGTCTCGTCCTGACGCCCGGAAAAGTCTCCGGTTGCCAGAATCTGTTCAAACATGCGTTCAAACGGCTTACCGACAGCGGCGGACTGAGGGCGTTTTTCCTCCATCAAAACAACCAGCAAATCTCCCGTAAATTCGGCAGGGGCCTGTTCGAAAACCTTGACTGCCACTGCTTTATCGTCCACGCGTGTGCCTCCTACGTATCCAATCTATGTATTCGCTTTCCAATCCAGCGAGAACTGTTTATTGTACGTTATTTCATACACTAAAGTGGGTTGAATCTCAATCGGCAAAACAGCCCGCATTGGACACCAGACATCCTTTTCGCCCCTGATTGCGGAGGTTTCCTTGCTCACCGTCTTTATTCTTTCCATTGTCGCTGCCCTTTTAACCTCAATGTTCTGCTCGCTTTTTGAGGCGACCCTACTGTCACTTTCCACCACCCAGGTGGAACTGATGACCGAAGATCATCCCCGGCAGGCACAGACACTGAAAAACTTTAAAGATAACATCGAACAACCCATTACCGCCATTCTCGCCCTCAATACTATTGCCAACACTATCGGGGCCACCGTGGCCGGCGCTGCTGCCGGGGCACTGTTCGGCAAGGAAGGACTCCTCTGGTTTTCCATCTGTTTCACCCTGGGCATTCTTCTGTTTGCCGAGATCCTCCCCAAAACCTTCGGTGTCACCTTTGCCCGCCAGATCGCCCCCTTCATTGTGGTGCCCCTGCGTGTGATGATTATCCTGCTCGCACCTGTCATCTGGCTGGCTAAAATCATCACCCGGCTGGTCCCCAACAGTCACAAGCCCCATCATATTTCCGCCGAAGAACTGAAAACCATTGCCAGCCTCAGTTACAAATCCGGTGAAATCGAGGCAGATCAGCAGAAGGTCATCGCCAATATCCTGCAACTGGGCGAGAAATCCGTGCGCCAGGTCATGACGCCGCGTACCGTCACCTTTTCCGCGCCGCAATCGCTGACCATCCGGGAAGCGGCTAAAATGGAGGAAAAATGGCGCATGCACAGCCGGGTACCGGTCTATGAGGGTGAGCCCTCCAACGTGGTGGGGCTGGTCATGAGCCAGGATGTATTGATGGCCGCAGCCATGGGGCATGATGATCTCAAATTATCACAGATTATGCGGCCCGTACATTTTGTTCCGGAAACCGCGCCGCTTGACCGTATCTTTGTCGATTTCTTCGAACGGTATCAGCACCTGTTCGTGGTGGTGGATGAATACGGCAGCGTCACCGGCGTCATCAGCATGGAAGACATCCTGGAGGAGATCATCGGTAGAGAAATCGTCGATGAATCGGATAAAGCGAAAAATATGCGAGAGTTGGCGCTGATCAGAAAAAAAAAGCTGCACATGGTGAACTGATTCCCTCAGGTAAAAAAACAGTATAGACATATACCATTTCTGGTTTTTTGCTGCAGACCGTGGTAGCGTTTATATAGAATTTTCGCTCTTCGGAAGGTTGCATCTCCATGCGGGCGGTTTTCTCCGCGCACAGTGCAGGTATCATGAAACTGCCCCTTTCCCCCAACGATCACTTTTACCCTGTCCCCTGCGGACCAGCTGTATGAAATCCGTTCTTTTACGTGCTGTTCGTCTCTTCCCAGGTTTCTTTTGTCTGGTATTGGTTCTTGTTGCCACTATGGCCCAGGCGGCTGATGTTCTCTATATCAAACCCAGTCTGGAAGTGCTCATGCGCAAAAGCCGGGGCGACAATGCCCGTATCGTCGCCACCATCCCCATGGGCACAGCGGTGACGCTGGTCCAGGGCGGCAAAAGCTGGTCACGCATCCAGTTGCCTGATGGCATGCAGGGCTGGGTACGCACCAGATATCTCGGTAATTCCCCGGTCATTCCCATGGCCCGCATCCGTCCCGGCTTTAACGATGAGGGCCAGATGATCAATCCGGCAGGTGTACCCAAAAATATCACCGAAGAAAATGCACGGATGCGCAAGGAACTGGCGGCCTGTATCACCGACCGCAGCACCCTGGCGGACAAGTATCAAACCCTGGTGGGAGCCCCCGAAAACCCCCTGCACACAAAAAATGCGCTGGGCGAGGCTAAACAACAGATCGAAGACTTGCAGAAACAGCTGACAGAAGCACAGATTGAATGCACTGTGCTCAGAAAAAATCAGTCCATCAAATGGTTTTTTACGGGCAGCATCGTACTTCTGCTGGGCTGGCTGATCGGCCGTGTTGGCCGCTCCTCCAAAAAACGATCTTCTTCATCGCTCTTGCAGTAAGCAGGGAGAATCTCGTCAGTTCTCCGCTTCCAACGGCAGATGCATATCCACCCGGCCACCATCCCGTAGCAGGGTCAGCGTCACCTGCTCACCAATCTTGTGCCGCTCCAGTGCATCCTGCAGACTGGCGGCATCGGCAACGGGCTTCCCGTCCACCGCGACAATAATATCCCCGAGCACCAGGCCACCGCGCATCTGTTTGGTGCCCCGCAAGCCAGCCTTGGCTGCCGAGGAACCCGGCTGCACACCGAGAATCAATACCCCCTGGACATCGAGCTGCCGCAGCATCCACTGTTTGGCAAGCGTAATGCCCAGTCCCGGGCGCAGCAGTTTGCCCTTGCTGATGAGCTGCGGCACCACCCGGTTCACCTCGCTCACGGGCACAGCAAAACCAATACCCGAACTGGCCCCGGAAGGGCTGTAGATGGCCGTGTTCACCCCGATCAGACGACCGGCACTGTCCAGCAACGGACCACCGGAATTCCCTGGATTGATGGCAGCATCGGTCTGGATGACATCGCGGATGGTACGGCCGGTCACAGCCTTGATTTCGCGCCCCAGTGCGCTGACCACGCCGGTAGTCAGGGTCTGATCCAGGCCAAAGGGATTGCCGATGGCAAACACCTTCTGCCCGACCAGCAGGTTATCCGACTGACCAATGGCAATGGGCCGAAGCTTCTCAGCAGGCGCATTGATCTGCAGTACGGCCAGGTCCTTGTCCGGCGCCGCCCCCACCAATACCGCCTTCCAGGTGGAATGGTCGGCCAGTGTCACCTCCAGCCGGCTGGCATCGGAGATAACGTGGTAGTTGGTGACAACCCGGCCCTCTTTGTCCCAGAGAAAGCCGGAACCCGTGCCCTGGGGGATTTCATAGACATTGAGGCTGAAAAAATCCCGCTGCAGCGCGATACTGGTGATGTAGACCACGGAAGGGGCGGCATTGCGGAAAATCTCAATAGTGGTTTTCTCGTCACTTGCCAGATCGCCACGTGCCTCCACCACCCGCGGCTGCACCTGAGGATGATGCTGTAATTGCAGCGATGGCTGCAGGGTCTGATAGGCAAGCCAGCCAGCTGCACCGGCAGCCAGCACGAGATACAGGATTTTCTGCTTCATCATGGGTTCACACCAGGAAAACGGGAACAGGCAGGAAAACTCAAAGCCACTTCTTACGGCGGAAGAAAAGCAGCGTCATGGCGGAGGAAAGCGCCATCAACAGAAGGGCAAAGGGATAGCCCCAAAAATAGTTGAGTTCGGGCATGAACTTGAAGTTCATACCATAGGCGCTGGCAATCAGGGTGGGTGGCATGAAAATAACCGTGACCACGGTAAAAATTTTGATGACCCGGTTCTGCTCCATGTTGACCAGACCCAGGAACGTATCCTGCAGGAACTCAAGCCGCTCAAAATTAAACGAGGTATGATCCAGAAGCGAGCCTACGTCCTTGATCATGATACGCATATTCTCATACCCCTACTTAGGAAACATCTTACTCTTGAGCATGGAGGAAATGATGCGCTGTTTTTCCACGATGTTCTC
>DAIODL010000107.1:0-7014 GCA_036746815.1 Desulfobulbus sp. | reverse complement strand
CCGCCAGGTGACAGTCCGTGCGCAGCCCGGTGATGACACCCTGCACCCGGGTAATGCCCGCGTCTTCGACTGCATCATCCCACAGATCCGTGAGCAGCTGCAGCAGATCCTCGCTCCACTCCTGAGGCGTGCGTGCGCGGCCGATCAGCCGCTGCCAGCGGGACAGCGTCGCCACCAGGGCCGCGAATCCGCCCAAGGCTTCAGCCTCGCCCGTTTCCAATGCCGCATAAGGCACCACGCCGCCGAAAGTTTCTTCATCCCCGCCCAGCAGATACCCCAGAAGCAGCCGATCCAGCCCGAACCGCCAGCTGAAGAGATCGCCGGCCTCCACCTCAAGCGACTGCCGGTGGCGCGTATCCAGTCCCCAGCGGATACCGGATTCCGCCACCCAGGTGTGCAGACGGGGCAGATGGGCCGGGTTCAGCCCGAAACGAGCCAGTATCAGCTCGTTTTCGCAGAGCGCCAGCACCTCGGCACCGGTGAAACGGCTTTCCAGAAGCGCGAGGACGGCTAAAAACGAACCTACCTGTGCATACTGGCCGGACAGAGTTTGATCGGTCATGGACCAGAGGATACGCCGCTCCGGAGGTGCCTCGCCAAAAACGCCTGCAATGGCGTCCGCATAGCGGCTGATATCCGGCGCGCTCACCAGAATGTCGCCGGGTGTGAGGTCAGGAGATGCCATGAATAGGTCAAGCAGCCGGTCGTGCAGCACCTGGATTTCCCGGAGCGGGGAATGGCAGCAGTGCAGCTGAATGGAACGGTCGTCCGGGAGCAGCGTAAACAGGTCATCCCCGGCGGCGCGGTCATGAAAATCCAGAATCCTGTTCTGCACCATGCCCAGAAGACGCGTACCCGGGCCGGGGTCGTAGGCATCCGCTTCCTCAACCTCATAGTCCTGCAGCTGCCGGGCAAACTCCTGGCCGGTACGGCCCAGCGACGCCAGCAAGGGATGGCCTTCCTCGTAATATTGATCCTCGCTGATCTCCTGTCCCCGTCCGCGTCTGCGGGCCTGCTCGCGGGCGGAGACCAGATCTTCCCAGAACTCCAGGCTGGGGCTGAGATGGTACAGCTCAACAGGAATAATCCGGCCCACATGAGCAAAAATTTCCAGATACACCGGGGCCAAACCGTTAAGGCCAAAGAGATGCAGCCGGGGCGGCAGCACTACAGCGGCGGAAGGTGCCGCAAGCAGCTCCGCAAAACGTCTGAACAGACCGGCTCGGACCGAGGTGGTGTCCGCACACAACCGCCGCCACAACTCCGCCTGCCAGGCCGCAGACGGGTTGGGCGTTGTCCGCCCCTGCTCCCAGTCTTCCAGCATGTCCGGCCGGTACACCTGATACTGGTCAAACACGTCTGCAATTTTGCCGCTTAACTGCGCGAGCCGGGTGCCATCACGATCACCAGCCACATAGGCGGCGGGTTCAACAAAATCGGGTAAATCAATAAGTTTGGGCAGCAAACCAAAGATGCGCCACTTGAGCACCGCTGCCTGAAACAGGTCTTCCTGGGGCGGCGCGCCACCGAGCTTATCGAACAGGTCCCAGACACAGCGTCCGGGCAAGGGAAAATGGAGGTTGGCGGCAATACCGGTGTGCAGGGCCAGCTGCTGGCTTACCCACTGGGCCATGCCCTGGTTCTGCACCACAATCACTTCGGGCACCAGCGGGTCCGCCACCTGCGCGTTCAGATTATCGCACAGGAGCCCCAGAAGATTTTCCAGCCGGTTTGATTGGTACAGTCGCATGCCCTCGCCTCATCAATACACAAGCAGTGCCCAGTGCACCCGCAGCCTGCGCTCATTTATACTGTACCCAGACACAGTTGCCCGTAAAAAACAGTTGTAAGGGCACCTCATGCGTCCTCTTTGTTTTGGCTCCGCCGGATATAAAAAACGCACCTGTCAGTAGACATTAAATTCTATCATTTCCTGATGTTAGATAAAAACATTTCAAAACCTAACATCTTAGTGCAAAATCTCTCACCTTTGTGTAAAAAAGCCAAACAATATTGTAGTTTTCCAAAAAGGGGGAAAAAAATGATCAACGGTGCGGATACGGCTTTTATCCTGGCCGCGGCAGGGCTGGTCCTGCTGATGACGCCAGGATTAGCTCTATTTTACGGGGGAATGGTGCGCAGTAAAAATGTGCTGGGCACCATCATGCAGAGTCTGATACTCATTTCCTTGATTTCACTGGAATGGGTGTACATCGGGTATTCCATGTCTTTTGGGCCGGATGTATCCGGTATCATAGGAAATTTATCCTGGTTTGCCCTTAAGGGAGTCACCAATGCTCCCAGTCAAACCTATGCCACGACCATACCGCAGACGGTTTTCATGATTTACCAGTGCATGTTCGCCATCATCACCCCGGCGCTGATTGCCGGTGCCTTTGCCGAGCGTGTCCGCTTCCCCTCGTTTGTCGTGTTCAGCCTGCTCTGGGCGGTACTGGTGTATAATCCCGTCTGCCACTGGATCTGGGGCAGCGGCGGCTGGCTGGCCAAACTGGGTGTGCTTGATTTTGCCGGTGGTCTGGTGGTGCATGCGACCTGCGGTATGGCCGCGCTGGCCTCGGTGATGATTATCGGACCGCGTAAACAGTATGGACAGACCAACTTTATGCCGCACAACCTGCCCATGACTATCCTTGGTACCGGCCTGCTCTGGTTTGGCTGGTTTGGCTTTAACGGAGGGAGCGCACTGGCTGCCAATGAAGTGGCCGCGACCGCCTTTGTTGCGACCCATCTCGGTGGCATGGCCGGCATGGCCATGTGGACAGCGCTTGAATGGATAAAACTGGGTAAGCCTACAACTCTGGGCGCCGCCTCGGGCGCGATTGCAGGTCTTGCAACCATCACCCCGGCCGCAGGATTTGTTGGACCGAATGCAGCGATTGCTATAGGATTAATTGCAGGAGCTGTCTGTTATGTGGCGGTCAACATGAAAAGCCGGTTCAAATTTGACGACTCGCTGGATGTGGTGGGCATCCATGGTATCGGCGGCATTACCGGAACCCTGCTGCTGGGCATCTTTGCCTCCAAGTCCGTGAATCCCGCCGGAGCGGATGGACTCCTGGCAGGCAGCAGCGCGCAGCTGCTCACCCAGTTGATCGGGGTGGCGGCTGTCTGCGCCTATGCCTTTATTGTCAGCTGGATTCTTTTAAAGCTGATTCACCTGGTCATGGGACTCCGGATCAGTGAAGAGGCGGAGCGCCAGGGTCTGGATTACACCGAGCATTCGGAAACCGCCTACAACTGATGGTGTCTTGCATGATAAGACATGGTGTTCACAAGCTATTTTAAGGAGAGCTTATGAAAAAAATTGAAGCGATCATACAACCGTACAAACTCGACGAAGTCAAAGATGCCCTCAATGAAATCGGCATCAAGGGCATGACCGTAAGCGAGGTCAAAGGCTACGGCCGGCAGAAAGGGCATACCGAGATATACCGCGGAGCCGAATACCGGGTTGATTTTATTCCAAAAATCAAATTTGAGATCATTGTCCCGGCCGACATGGTCGACCAGGTAATCAACACGATCATTGAAAAATCAAGAACCGGAAAGATCGGTGACGGCAAGATTTTCGTCACTCCGGTTGAACGGGTCATCCGGGTTCGTACCGGGGAGACGGGCAGCGAGGCTGTTTGACATCCCCCTGCTGACGCACGCAACCAAAAAGCCCCGGCCCCTTTGCGGGCCGGGGCTGAGCGGGCAAGGTGCCTGGGAGATTCCCAGACGCGTTGCCTGAAAAAATGAACGTTCACCCACCATGCACACAGCGCTTTTTCTTGGCTTGGCTACGGTTGACCTCGTGTACCTGCTGCCCCGCCACCCGGCGGCCAATGAGAAACTGAAGGCACAGGGGCAACTCACCTTTGCAGGCGGCCCGGCAACGAACGCCGCCATTGCCTTTGCGGCCATGGGCGGAAGCGCTACCTTGGTGACGAGCCTGGGCACGCATCCACTGGCGTTTCTTGCAAAAGAGGATATCCAGGATGCCCGCGTGCACCTGATCGACGCGGCAGCCGATCCCGATCAGCCGCCGGTGCTTGCCTCAATCCTGCTCGACACCCGGACAGGCGAGAGGGCCGTAGTTTCCTGCGGCAGCGACGGCCGCAACCTTCAGGCGGAAGCCATCAACCCGCATCTTCTGGACAAAACCGATCTGCTCATGCTGGACGGCTACTACCTGCCCCAGGCCCTGCAGATGGCAGCCTGGGCCAAAAAACGAAACATTCCGGTGGTGCTGGACGGCGGCAGCTGGAAGCCGGGACTCGAATCGCTGCTGCCGCTTGTCAATTACGCCATCTGTTCCGCCAATTTCCTGCCGCAGGGCTGCATCCAGTCCTCAGAGGTGGTGCGGACACTGCAGCATTTCGGCATCCCGCATATCGCCATCAGCCGGGGCGGCGCGTCCATCCTTGCCACATCAGGCGATGACACCATCGAATTGCCCGTCCCGCAGGTCAAACCCGTGGATACCCTGGGCGCAGGCGACATCCTGCATGGCGCCTTCTGCCATTATCTGCTTGAACACCCTGATTTCCCTCAGAGCCTGCAACAGGCAGCCATCATTGCCAGCCACTCCTGCACCGCCATCGGCACCCGCGCCTGGATACAGGGATTACGGAGGGATTAAGCAAATATCAGTAGATTAGTCCTCCCACTCACCGCTGGCGGAAGGGAATCTGGCAGTAGTCAATGCCGCGCCGGGGCACGATGCCGTTTTGCTCCAGGAACATCTTCAACGAATTCATTGAGATATGCACATTGGCCGTGGGGCCTAAGTAAAGGTGGTCCAGTACCGGCGGCCGTCCGTTCAAAGACAGGACAAACTCAATGTAGGGTACGAGCATGGCATGCCCCTCCCGGAAAAGAATCGGGGCCTCGGCGGTGTTGGCGATCACCGGTGAGACAATCCGCCACTCCTTCTCCTCGCGAAACGAGGGATGCTTGAGAATAGCTGCGATGCGCAGCAGATCAGGCTCGATTCCTGCGAAAGCCTGGTGATATTTTTCCGCGCGCTCGCCGGCCGCCTCAACCCCTTCCGCCCGTTCCAGGGCCAGCCGTTCCACCGCCTCCAGTACCTGCCGGATCAACGCCCGCTGCCGGTGCGGCTCATACATGCACTTGCCGATCATAAACCCCTGCTTGGCCGCGCACTCGCAGATAGACTCCGGGCAAAACCCCAGACTCACACCCTTGCCCGGCAGGCTATAGCCGCGCCACTGGCTGAGCAGGTTACCGTGCGAACGAAAGGAGGCGCCAAAGAGCATGTATCCGCTGGTGATGCGATGGGTCACCCAGTCCGCGAACTGCGACAGCAGGTTGGCATGCGCGTGTCCGCCGTTGATCTGCTCCCGCACCTCCACATTGATCAGGTCTGCGGTGTGGCGCAGTTCCGCGGAATCGTTCATGTAGCGCACATCGCTTGCCCACAGCGCCCGGCTGCGGACAATACCCAGAAGCCCGGTAAAGGTGGTGTAGTGATACAGGGTGCTCCGCGGAATATCCGCATATAGATCACGGGATAAAATTTCAATCTCGTTCATGCTTGCCCACTCCTGCGCATTGCTGTGCTGCTAAAAATGACATCTTTGTTGAGTTTTTCACCGTTTTCTGGTAAAAAATTTTGTTGCGTCGTCTGGTTGCGGGGCAGGCCTGCCGGCCTGTGCTTCGCTCCGGCAACACCTTGCTTATCCCGCGGGAGCGGCCCTATGGCCCTCCGCTTTTCATTCCAAGTATGGAAAGGACGTATCCAATGTACAGAAATTTCCGAATTGTCCCCAATATCATTTTTGGCCGTGGCTGTTTCAATCAACTGGGTGATATCCTCAAACCCAAACGCGTTGCCGCTGACTCCTTTGTCGTATTCGTCCTGGACGACGTACACAAGGGAAAAGCGCTGGAAGGCCGCCTGCCCCTGGAGAAGAACGACCTGCTTTTGCTGGTCAATGTGGCGCATGAGCCCAAGACCGGCTACATCGACGAGCTGGTGGCCAAGGTCAAAGCATATCACAGCCAGCTGCCCGTGGGCGTGATCGGTATCGGCGGCGGCGCCACCATGGACATTGCCAAGGCCATTTCGCTGTTGCTCACCAACCCTGGCAAGGCACAGGATTATCAGGGCTGGGACCTGATCAAGAATCCAGCCGTCTTTCATGCGGCTGCGCCCACCATCTCCGGCACCGGCGCCGAGATCTCACGCACCACGGTGCTCACCGGCCCGGAGAAAAAGCTGGGCATCAACTCTGACTTCACCCTCTTTGATCAGGTGGTGCTCGACCCGGAGTTGACCGCTGGCGTGCCCAAAGATCAATGGTTTTACACCGGCATGGACTGCTACATTCATGACATCGAATCCCTGCACGGCACCTATATGAACGAGTTCAGCCGTGCCTATGGCGAGAAGTCCCTTGAACTCTGCCGCCAGGTCTTCCTGGAGGATCATCCCGAGGCAGCCGACAAACTGATGATGGCCTCCTACTTCGGCGGCATGTCCATCGCCTACTCCCAGGTCGGTGCCTGCCATGCCCTTTCCTATGGACTTTCCTTTGTACTGGGCACCCACCACGGCATCGGCTGCTGTATCACCTTTGACCAGTTGGAAGAAGTGTATCCTGAGGGCGTGAAGGAATTCCGCACCATGATGGATAAACACGGCATCAGCCTGCCACAAGGTCTCACCAAGGGGCTGGACGACAAGGCCATGGACACCATGGCCAATGTAGCCCTGGGCCTGGCTCCGCTGTGGGAAAACTGCTTCGGCAAGGACTGGAAAACCATCATGCCCAAGGAGCGGGTGCTGGAAATGTTCCGCAAGATGTAATCTTTTCCGCGAGCCTGCCGCAGGCCACGCGTTAGACGCAAAAATCCCCATTGACCGCCGGTCAATGGGGATTTTGCTTTCAGCTACAATGACGGAGCAGAGGCATCGTTTCCTCAGGCGGATTCACCGTCTGGCAGCACCTTGGAGCCATTAAAGTCATCCTTGTCATATTCGAAAGG
>DAIODL010000106.1:0-7079 GCA_036746815.1 Desulfobulbus sp. | reverse complement strand
GTGTCTTCAGGTGGCATAGGATTAATGTAGAATCCGGTTCCCCATTCAAATCCAGCAATGGAGGTCAGCTTGGGCACAATTTCAAAATGCCAGTGATAATGCTCCAGCGGCGTCGAATGGAGCGGCTGGGTGTGCAGCATGAAATTATACGGCGCATTGGGAATGCAGGTATCCAGGCGCAGCATGGTCTCTGAAAAAATTTCCGCCAGAGCCATCAGGGAATGATCATCCTGCTGTTCGTAAGATGAGCTGTGTCTGCGCGGAATAATCCACATCTCAAAGGGAGAACGAGGGGCAAAGGGGGTCAGTGTCACAAAAAGTTCATTCTCGCAGACCAGACGCACCTTCTGCTGGATTTCCTGACGAATGATGTCACAGAAAACACAGCGGTCCTTGTACTTGTAATAAGAAAGGCTGCCTTCGAGTTCCGCGCAGACCATGCGCGGCAGGATGGGCAGAGCTACCAGCTGCGAGTGGGAATGTTCCAGAGACGCGCCAGCCGCCCTTCCGAAATTCTTGAAGGCAACCACATAGTTGAAGCGATGATCCTTGGAAAGATCAAGAATGCGGTCACGAAAGGCACGGAAGGTAAGGACCATGTCCTGGGGTGCCAGATGGGAAAAACGGTCGTTGTGGTTCGGGCTCTCAATAATGACCTCATGGGCACCGATACCATTCATGCGGTCATACAATCCTTCGCCCTGCTTGTCGAGATCCCCTTCAATAACCAGTGCCGGATATTTGTTGGGCACAACCCGCAGTTTCCAGCCCGGACTGTTCGGCGCACCGCCTTCCCGTCCATAGACCAGCACCTCATCTGGAGTTGTTTTTTCATTTCCAGGGCACAGTGGGCAGAAACCACCCTTGACCTTGAAATCTTCAACCAGAAAATCCGTGGGCCGCTTACTCCGTTCCTGGGCAATAATAATCCAACGGCCGAGAATGGGGTCTTTACGTAATTCCGGCATAGCTGTGCTTATCGCCCCTGTTCTTTTTCCTTTTGTTCCTCAAGTGTTTTACAGTCAATACAATATTTGGCCACGGGTCTGGCTTCAAGGCGTTTGAGCGAGATATCCTCACCACAACCAGCACAGACACCGTACGTACCATCATCGATACGACCAAGAGCCTCTTCGATCTTCTCGATCAGCTTGCGTTCCCGTCCACGAATACGCAGTTCAAATCCCCGGTCCGATTCTACAGACGCCCGATCATTGGGGTCAGGGATGTTCCCGGTCTGCCGGGTCATCTCGTTCAGGGTTTTCTCAAGCTCGGAATTGATTTCGGCCTTCATGGCCGTCAGCTTCTCTTTGAATCGCAGTAAGTCTTTTTCTTCCATATCTGCTCTCCAATAAAGGAGTTATCCTGAAGGACCTTGCTGTTACGCGATATTCTCGCGAACAAACAATCCACTCTTACCACCGCTTTTGCGTAACAACCGAATGTTGGATATTACCATGGTTTTATCCACAGCCTTACACATATCATAAATTGTCAGCGCCGCCACCGAAACCGCTGTTAACGCCTCCATTTCCACACCCGTGCGGCCGGTCATGGAGACGGTGGCCGCGATATGGATCGCACAGCTGGCGTCCTCATAAGAAAATGTAATATCAGCTGAAGTGATGGCCAAGGGATGGCACAAAGGAATCAGCTGATCCACTTTTTTCGCGGCCATGATACCGGCGATACGGGCAACACCCAGCACATCACCTTTCTTGACCGTCCCCTGTTTAACCATCCCATACGCTTCATGGGACATGGTAATGGTACCGGCTGCCGTGGCCTCACGCAAGGTTTCATCTTTGTGCCCAACATGCACCATGCGGGCGTTGCCATTTTCATCAAAGTGTGTGAAGCCTTCCTGATCAGTCACTGGCTACTTTTTCCTTCTCATCCTGTTTCTTTTTGGACTTGCCCAGGTGCCCAGCAAAAAGTCTGGAAAAAAAGCCCTCTTCTTCAGGCTTTTTCTCCATACCCTCAAATTCCCGAAGCAGATCTTTCTGCTCCTTGGTCAACTTGGTGGGCGTCAGCACCTGCACCTCGACAATCATATCACCTTTGCCCGCACCTCGCAGGCTGGGTACACCTTCGCCGCGCAGCGTAAACCGCTGGCCGGTCTGCGTACCGGCTGGAATTTTCAGGGTAGCCGTGCCATGCACTGTGGGAACATTGGCGTCACTGCCCAGTGCCGCCTTAACCATGGAAACAGGCAGCCGCAGAAAAATGGTCTGACCGTCACGTTGAAAATACTCATGTTCATCGACATGAATCACCACAAACAAGTCACCGGACGGCCCGCCGCGGCGGCCGCCCTCACCTTGCCCGGAAAGACGCATGCGCGATCCGGTATCCACACCGGCAGGTATACGCAGATCGATCTTTTTACTGCGTTCAACCAGCCCTGTACCATGACAGTCCTGACAGGGATCGGTGATAACCTGGCCGCTGCCATGACAGTTCGGACAGGCCGTGCTGACCTGAAAAAAGCCCTGAGAATGAATCACCTGACCACGGCCGTGGCAGGTAGGGCAGACCTGAGGTTTATGGCCGGGCTTACAACCTGACCCATTACAGGTGTTGCAGGTTTCCCGTTTGCTGACATTGATCTCACGTTTGACGCCGTGCACCGCGTCCATAAAGGAAATTTCAATATCATAGCGCAGGTCATCGCCCTGTACCGGACCATTGGGGTCGCGGCGCTGGCTGCGACCGCCACCAAAACCAAACAGATCGCCAAAAATATCGTTAATATGGGAGAAAATATCATCACTGGACCCCGGTCCGCTGTAGCCGCTGTTGTGCAGCCCCTCTTTGCCGTAGGTGTCGTAAATGCGACGTTTCTCCACATCACTGAGCACTTCGTATGCTTCGGCGGCTTCCTTGAACTTTTCTTCCGCCTCCGCATCACCCTGATTATGATCCGGGTGATACTTCATGGCTAACTTGCGGTAAGCCTTTTTGATGCCATCTACCGAAATATCCTGGGCAACTCCAAGAATTTCATAATAACTCTTGCTCATAATCCATATGTGCCCGGTTTTTTTTAATTCTCTTGAGAATCAGCCTCTACACTCTGTTCCACATGTTCCTGCACAGCTTTACGCTGTTTCGGCAACTCCTTGATATTATCAAAGGTCACTTTACCGGCTGCAATCTCCCGCAAGGTCATGACAATTTCCTTGTTCTTGCCGTTGATCAGATAGGGTTCCCCCTTACGATGCTGGCGAATACGCTGCACTGCCAGATGAATCAAGGCAAAACGGTTATCGTCACCGACGGTTGCCAGACAATCTTCTACTGTAATACGAGCCATTTATAATGCCTCCATGGAATAAAAATCCCGGAGGGTGTACCTCCGGGACAGACTTTTTAGCATACTATGATCATGGCCGGCGGCCTATGGGCGCAAACCGGTACATGTAAGGCAAGGTAAAAATATACATTTTTACCTTGTTGACAAGGCAGGATACACCTATCATCCAATACTCAATGCGCAAAGGGATTCCGCAACAACAGGGTTTGATCACGATCCGGGCCAACGGAAACAATGGCCGGAGCAACTCCAGTCAACTCCTCAACACGTTTCAGGTACGCCTGTGCCTCTTTGGGCAGACCGTCCCAGCTGCGTACACCGGAGATGTCACTCTGCCAGCCAGCCATTTCCTCATATACAGGCATGGCGGCACGGGCCTTACGAATATTCTCAGGCATTGAGGTGTAGGTTCCCCCTTCCACCAGATAACTCGTGGCAATTTTGATTTTCTTCAGACCGGAAAGCACATCCAGCTTGGTCACGGCAAAACCGGTAAGACCGTTGAGGCGAACGGCATCGTTGGCAACCACACCATCAAGCCAACCGCAACGGCGGCGGCGGCCGGTGGTCGCACCGTACTCATGGCCCTTGGTCTGCAGTATATCACCAATCTCATCACCCTCGGGCAGTTCTGTGGGGAATGGGCCGCCGCCCACGCGGGTGGTATAGGCCTTGAGAATACCGATTACCTCGTTGATGTGCACCGGACCGAATCCCGAACCGGTACAGGCATTGCTGGCTACGGTGTTGGACGAAGTCACAAAGGGATAGGTGCCGTGATCAATATCCAGCTGCGTACCCTGAGCGCCCTCAAAAAGGATATTTTTGCCTTCTTTTCTGGCCTTATCAAGCGTCAGCGAGACATTGCCGATATAGGGTGCAAGCTGCTCGGCATACTTCATAAATTGTTCGGTAATGGCAGCGGCATCAACCGGTTCGGCATTGAACTGTTTGGTGAGCACAAAATTCTTCTCTTCAACCGCGGCCTGCAGCTTTTCGGTAAACAAGGCGGGATCAAGCAGATCCCCGATTTTGATACCCGTACGGGTGACCTTGTCCATATAACAGGGGCCAATGCCACGACCGGTGGTACCGATTTTCTGTCCTTTGGACAGCGCCTGCTCGCGGGCAACGTCCAGCCGCTGATGATAGGGCATGATCAGATGCGCATTATTGCTGATCAAGAGTTTACCGGGATTCACGGTAATCCCCTGCTCGGCCAGGTGCGCAATCTCCTCCAGAAGAACACCGGGATCAATAATGACGCCGTTACCGATGACGCAGGTCTTGTCCTCATAGAGAATGCCGGAGGGGATAATATGAAAAACATATTTTTTCCCACCCACGACTAGGGTATGTCCCGCATTGTTGCCGCCCTGGAAACGGACGACATACTCTGCATACCGGGTCAACAGATCAACAATCTTCCCTTTGCCTTCGTCACCCCACTGGGTGCCGACCACTACCACGCTGGCCATGTTTTCTCCGTTACAGGCAGTGTGCATCGCTGCGACACAACCTCTTTCTCTGCGTTCAGCAAAAAAATATCTTTGTCAGGAAACAAAGATATTTTTCCACACGCCTTGATCGTAAGTAAAAGTATTCTTTCAGAAAAGCCTTAAGACATTTGAGATCAACGACCTCAACGCCTTGTCCACCAAGCAAGAGCAACTCGTTTCAAAACTTTTTAAAATATCATTTTTTTATAAAAAGTCAATCGTTTCAATAAAAACACGACAATACAAGGAGTAGCATTTCACCCCTGTAGATATTGTTATTGCACGCTAGCAGAGCTTGCACACCTTTTCCGGCAGCGGCAGGTCATCATCACCACCCCAATGCAGCTTACTGCGCAGGATGTTGAAATAGCTCTTCCAGGGTGAACTGATGAGTAACAGAGGTTTTGAGGCCCGCTTCACCAGCAGATAGTCATTTTCCGTGATGGTCCAGCGCAACTCCCCGTCCACGATAACCTTGACCTGACCGGCAGGGGCAAGGAGCTGTGTTGTCAGTTGATGATCAGAGCTGATCAGTACCGACCGTGACTCCAGCATAAAAGGGCAGATAGGCGTGACCACCAGGGCATCAAGCTCTGCATGCACCACCGGCCCGCCGGCGGAAAGATTATAGGCTGTGGACCCGGTTGGCGTGGCCATGATCAAGCCATCCGCACGGTAGGTGGTGACATACTCCTTATTCGCCCAGCAACGCAGGCGAATCATGGCCTCGGTACTTTTTTTGACAATAACCACCTCATTGAGGGCATGCATCGGCTGGCTGGCTTTGCCCGTCGCACCATTGACCGTGGTGGCGGTAAGCATGATGCGGTGTTCCATGCGCACTTCATCTTCCGTAAGCAGTGTTTCCAGGGTCAGGTACAGCTCGTCTGTGGCAACCTCGGTCAAAAAACCAAGGTTACCGTAATTAACCCCCAGAACCGGCACCTCATAGATGCTGGCCTCCCAGGCAATGTGCAGCAGTGTTCCATCGCCGCCAAGCACCAGCACCAGATCCATGGTCGGATCAATGAGGTTCACCTCTGCCCGGATGGATCGTTTCTTGAACCAGTCCAGCAGTTCACTGGCAACACGGTCAACCTCGGGACTATCGGGACGGGTAACCAGTCCCACAAAGCCAATTTTCATGCACCAAGCTCCCGTGACCGCTCCGTGGCCGCTTCCACGGCGGCCATAACCACGCCACGCATGGCGCCTTCTTCCAAAGCCTGAATACCGGCGATGGTGGTGCCGCCAGGTGAGGTAACCCGTGCCTTCAGCACAGCAGGTGCCTCACCGGTTTCAATCGCCAGTTTGGCAGAGCCATACACGGTCTGCAAAACCAGTTTTTCCGCCACCGGACGCGGCAACCCTGCCAGCACGCCGCCATCAATCATGGCCTCAATAAAGGTGAACACATAGCCCGGGCCACTGCCGCTCAGCCCAGTCACCGCATCAAGCTGATTCTCCGGCACCTGCACGCAGCTGCCTACGGCGGACAACATGGCGGAGGCGATACTGATATCATCCCTGGTGGCCGAGGCATTGGGGCTGAAGGCAGAGGCTGCCTGCAACACCAGGGCAGGCGTGTTGGGCATCACCCGAATAAGCCGTCTGGAGGCACCAAGCAGGTCGGCAAGAGAGGACAGGGGGACGCCTGCGATAATGGAAATAACGAGATGCTTATCATTCAGAAAAGGCTTGTAGCCAGAAAGCACTGCGGTTGCCAGCTGCGGCTTGATAGCCAGCAGCAGGACCTGGCAGTTTCCGGCAAGTTCCGCGGGATCCGTGGTACAGCGAACTTTGTACTGACTTTGCAAAAACGCCCGCCGCTCCGCACCGGGTTCAGCCACCATGATATGGGCGGGATCAACCAGACCGCTTGCTGTAATACCGCGTAAAATAGCCTCTCCCATCTGCCCGCCCCCGATAAAACCGAGGGACTGAATTGATACACTCATAACACTCCTGAAAAACGAAAAATATGATGAAATACAACCTGAGAATCCAGAGGAAAACAGTATACGCCGCCCAAGCCATATCGACAACCGCTTCTCACTGCCAGGGCTCAGGCAAAAAAAAAAACCGCCGGACAAGCCGACGGTTTATATGCGCAGCAGGCGGCCGCTTTTACAGCGTGACAGGCTGCGGTGTACGCAGCAATTCATCCATGGGCGAATACAGGGGTGAAAACCTCTTGCCCGCCTTGGCGGGTACTACCAGACGACGCCCGGTAGCCGCCTCCTGCTCCAGGGTGACATATTCCC
>DAIODL010000105.1:0-7121 GCA_036746815.1 Desulfobulbus sp. | reverse complement strand
ATTCAGCGAGCCATCGCCCTGAAACCTGACAGTGGCTACATCCATGACAGCCTGCGCTGGGTCTACTACCGTCTGGGTAAGCTTGATCAGGCGATAAAGGAACTGGAAATCGCGACCAAACTTTCCCCCAAGGATGCGGATATTTTCGAGCATCTGGGAGATACCTATCTGGAAAGCGGCCGGTTACGCGACGCCCTGCGCACGTATCGCAAGGCGGGCAAACTGGCTCAGAACGATAAAAAAATGAAGACTCGTATCCAGGAAAAAATCCGTATCCTGGAAAAACATGGAGGCCGGTAATGGCTCGTCATCTCCTCCGCCTGGTGGTTCTGCTGGCTGGTATCCTGTTACTTGCCGGCTGCTCGCATCTGCCGAAGACGCTGCCCCTGAGCCCTGTTGAAACAGAGGATGCCCAGGCGCAATGGCAGAAATTCCTGCATCAGCCACGGCCTTCGGGAATTGATGCGGACTATCGGCTGCGCTGGGATGTGATGGGAAGCAAGGGTGGCGTGGACGCGGTGGTACAGATGCGGCGGCCCGCTTTTCTGCGTTTTGCCGCCAACGACCCCCTGGGACGGGCACTTGTACTGGCGGTGTCCGACGGCAAGCGGTTCACGCTTGTCGATAATCGTGCGGCCGAGGTGTATCAGGGCAAGGTGAGCGCCCAGTACTGGCGGCATTACGTGCCAGATTCTTTGGAGGAGCGGGCTCTGTTCCCCGCGCTGGGAGGATTTGTCGACCCTGCAGGCATGCCCCGCGTGGGTACGCGGCGTGATGAGCAGGGGCAGGGCTACTGGTACATCTGGTCAGACACACATGGCATGCGCCACTATGTCCTGTTGGATAACAAGCAAGGGCGTGTGCTTCGCCACCTGTTCATCAACCCTGCCGGCAAACAGGTGCTTGATTTACGCTACAGTGGGGCCGCAGCATTGCCACCCTCTGAAGAGACCGGACTGTTCTGGCCCGGTACAGTGGCGGTCAGCGGCACCGCGGTTTCCGGAGAAGTGGATTTGCACGTGGAGAAAATTTATTCCTTTGCTCCCAACACCACCACCGCGTTTTCCGTGACGCCACCCCCTGCCTTTACCGTGAAGCAGGTCGATTAATAATCCGTTTTGCGGGGCGAGACGATAAGGGTGAATAAATTTTCCTCCTCGAAGAATACCTGCTGCAGATCGTAGGCGTTTTTAGGGTCGAGGTCGATCGCCACCTGCACGGTTTTGTATCGTTTATTCGGGAGAATACGCACACGTTGCACGTAGTTGCCGCGTAGCTTTTGCCTTTTTTTCAGGCGGGGAGCGATTTTGGCATGCTCAAAATCGCAGAGCACCTGCAGTGAGCGGGTTTCACTGGCATGCACCGTGGGTGGGAAAAAACCATTAAGTTGCATTTCTATGCGCTCCTCATCGGGAGAGGAGTCGTCAAGGGCAACAGCGCTGAGTTCCGCGATATCCTGTACCTGAGGGGCGGATTGTTCTGTCGCTGATTTTGCAGAGATGTCGTCCTGTTGCTGCGGTGCCTCGGCTGTGGCAGGTACTTTTTCAGCAACAGTGGGCTGGTTGACGACAGCAGACTGAGGTACAGCTTTTTTGGGTGTGGCCGGTATATTGTTCAGCATCTGCGGCGGTGTTTGCGGCTTGCTTTCTTTTTTCCCCGCTATATCCTCCCTGGTCAAACAGATGGTCCAGGTATGGGTGGACCGATCAAAGTGTTCGGTATGGGTGAGATTGTTCAAGGTGTTGAGATCCAGTACCACCCGTGTTCTTGCGTCTGCTCCCCGTGTTTCCCCCACGCGGATATTCTTGATCAGGGGGCCGTTCACTTTGAGGATGTTTTTTATCTGAGAGGACCGGCCCACACCGTTAAAATCAAGGACCAGTCGGGGAGATCCTCCTTGAATTGTGAAAACTTTGGGGCTATAGGCATCGTTAAGTTGTAAGGTAATCTGTTCCCTGTTCGCGGACACCGCCTGGTGTTCGAGCTGTTCAACCCGCGGTGGACCGCCGGCGTGTGCAATGGAGCTCGCCGCCAGTATGAGCAGCAGCAGGCGGAGAAGGCGTGTCAGTGGATACATTTTCATAAATGGTACTATTGTTCTGTTTGTCGTGATAGGCGACCGTTTATGCGGGTGAACCGGTTCCGTGTGGAGACGGACGCCTGCCTGAAAATTCAGGAGCAGATCTTGTCACGTGGTTGCACAGAGTGTATGGCCTGGAAGACAGGGGTTTGGCGCAGATCTGTTGATTATACCGTGGTTGTTGAGAGGTGCTTCTCTTGAGGCGAAAACTGCCGCAACCTGTTTTTATAAGTTTCCAAATTTAAAACTATAACACCATACCATCATTTTTTCCCTCTTTCCCAATATTTTACCGTAATCAGATGGCAGATGTACATTCACTTGATATAGGCAAAATCCTCCCCTTTGTGCGTAAACCGGGCCGGTACACCGGTGGAGAACTGAATTCCATCACCAACCTGCCCGACGCGGCACATCTCAACTTCTGCCTGCTCTTTCCAGACCTGTATGAGATAGGCATGTCCCATCAGGGGCTGCAGATCCTCTATCATATCTTGAATGGTGATCACCGTTTTCTGGCGCATCGCTGTTATGTGCCGGATGTGGATATGGAACAGGAGATGCGGAAGACGGCGTTGCCGCTTTTTTCTCTGGAAGCCAAGGTGCCGGTGGCGGACTATGATGTACTGGGCATCACGCTGCCGTATGAGCTCTGCTATACCAATATTCTGACAGCCCTTGATCTTGCCGGGCTTCCTCTGCGCAGCTGCGACCGCGATGAGCGGTATCCCCTGGTGCTGGGCGGCGGCACCTGTGCCTTCAATCCCGAACCTGTGGCGGATTTTTTTGATGCCCTGGTGCTGGGGGACGGCGAAGAGATCATCCTGGAGCTGGGGGCCTTGTTGCTGCGGGCCAAGGAGCAGGGGCTGACGCGCCGGGAAGTTTTGGAGATGCTGGCCGATGTGCCAGGTGTGTATGTGCCCGGTTTTTTCCGACCGCAGTATGCGGGTGACCGGCTGCAGCGGCTGGAACCGTTGCGGTCTGGGTATGAGCGTGTGACCAAACGGGTGCTGCCCGCACTGGGCGACTCTCCCTATCTTTATCATCCGCTTGTGCCGGTGGTCAGCCCGGTGCATGACCGCCTGGGCGTGGAAATAGCCCGCGGCTGCACACGCGGCTGCCGTTTCTGCCAGGCGGGCATCACCTACCGGCCGGTGCGGGAGCGCACCCTGGAGGAAATCCTTACGCTGGCTGATCGGGGCATTAAGAATGCAGGCTTTGATGAGCTGGCGCTGCTCAGTCTGTCCACCGGTGATTTTGCCTGCCTGAGCGAGTTGATGCGGCTGCTCATGGACCGTTTTGCCCGGGATTTTGTGTCCGTATCCATGCCGTCCATGCGCGTAGGCACGTTGACGCCTGAGATCATGGAGCAGATCAAACGGGTCAGAAAAACCGGTTTCACCGTTGCCCCGGAGGCGGGTACGGAGCGGCTCCGTGAGGTGATCAACAAGGGGATTACCGAAGAGGATCTCCTGGCCACCTGCCGCGACGCCTTTGCCTGCGGCTGGAAACTGCTCAAGTTTTACTTCATGATCGGGCTGCCCACGGAAACTGAAGAGGATATTGAGGGAATCGCGGCGCTGGTCAAAAGGGCCCGTGCCCAGGGCGCGCAACGCAAGGGGCGGCCGGTGCAGATCAATGTCGGCGTGTCCACCTTTATCCCCAAGCCGCACACGCCTTTTCAGTGGGAAGCGCAGATCGGTATGGAAGCGTCGCGTGCCCATCTGGAACGGCTCAAGGAACTGCTGCCGCGGCATGGTTACAAACTCAAATGGCATGAACCGGAACAGTCCTTTCTCGAAGGCGTGTTTTCCCGGGGTGACCGGAGGCTCTCGTATCTATTGGAAGCGGCCTGGAAGGATGGAGCCCGACTGGACGGATGGTCTGAGCATTTCAGCCTGGAGCGCTGGCAGCGCGCCGCCTCGGTTTGCGGACTTGACCTGCAGTCGTATCTGCGCCAGCGCGATCTTGATGAGGTGCTGCCCTGGGATCATCTGCACACGGCTGTTGGCCGCGCATTTCTTATGGAGGAGCGTGAGAAGGCCTTTGCGCGGGAATACACGCCGGACTGCCGCAACCATGGCTGCCAGGGATGCGGGCTCTGCGATTTCAAGACCGTCCGCCCGGTGGTGCATGCCTGTACGCCTGCAGACACAGCGCCGCCGGTTGTTGCCTCTGAGAAACCAGAGCATCCGTCCAAAGGCATCACCTACCGGGTGCATTACAGCCGTCTCGGGGACAGTCGTTTTTACGGCCACCTGGAGCTGCTGCAGCTGGTGTTCCGGGTACTGCAGCGGGCCGGTTTCCCGGTGCTGTTCTCCAGCGGTTTTCATCCCACGCCCAAGGTCTCGTTCAGTCCCGCCCTGTCGGTGGGGGTGGAGAGCCTGGACGAGTTTTTCGACATGGATCTGGCCCGTCCGCTTCCCTCGCTTGAACAGGCGGCAGCGCAGCTGAACGCGCAGCTGCCGGCCGGTATCCAGGTACGCAGCATCACCGCGCATCCCGCCAAGGAGCCGCGGCGCAGCCTGACCAGCTACTCCATCACCCCGCCACATTCCACGGCAACCCTGGTGGACAAGATTGCCGCGTTCTGGGCGAGTTCTGTCTTTGTGGTTGAGCGGTTTCGTAAAAACCGGCATCAGGAGATTGATCTGCGCACGCTGGTGGAAACATTGACTGTGACGGATAACACCATTGAACTGGGGCTTGTGAGTGAACAGGGCAAGCCCGGAACCAATCCCCGGGAGATTCTTGAAAAGGTGCTGGGGTTCTCCAGCCATGAGGCGCTGCAGGCGCGTATTCTCAAAACCGGGGTGCTCGAGAGCCCTGCGTGAGCTGGAAACCGTGCTTCTTGAGCGTGTTTAGCGCGACGAAGATGTAAATTTGTGGTAAAAACTGCTGCAAATTCATTGAAACGTTCCTCATAACCCGCAAGGAGAACATATGAAAAAGATTGTGTTGCGCGAAGATGAAATGCCAACCCGCTGGTACAATGTCGTTCCCGATATCCCCGGTGGCATGCAGCCGCCGCTTGATCCGCAGACCTTGAAACCCATCAGCCCGGAAAAGCTGGCTACGGTTTTTCCCATGTCCCTTCTGGAGCAGGAGATGAGCACGGATCAGTGGGTGGACATCCCTGAGGAGGTCATGGAGATCTACCGCATCTGGCGGCCATCTCCCTTGGTGCGCGCCAACAAGCTTGAGGAGGCGCTGGGCACCAAGGCCAAGATCTACTACAAATACGAGGGATGCAGCCCTGTGGGCAGCCACAAACCCAACTCCGCCGTGGCCCAGGCCTATTACAACAAAAAGGCCGGCATCAAACGGCTGACCACAGAAACCGGTGCCGGGCAGTGGGGTTCGGCCCTCTCTCTGGCCACCTCCAAGTTCGGTCTGGAGTGCAAGGTGTACATGGTGCGAGTTTCCTTTGACCAGAAGCCCTACCGCAAGTCCATCATGCAGACCTACGGCGGGCAGGTGGTGGCCAGCCCCAGTGAAGATACCCAGACCGGCCGCGATATCCTGGCCGAGTTCCCGGATACCCCCGGTTCCCTGGGAATCGCCATTTCCGAGGCTCTGGAGGATGCCAACAGCCGCCCGGACACCAACTATGCCCTGGGCTCGGTGCTTAACCACGTGGTGTTGCACCAGTCGATCATCGGGCTTGAGGTGAAAAAGCAGATGGAACTCATCGGCGAGTACCCGGATGTGCTCGTTGGCTGCTGCGGCGGCGGTTCCAATTTCGCCGGACTGATCGCGCCGTTTGTGGCGGACTGGAGAAACGGTAAGAAGATCGAGTTTGTCGGCTACGAACCTGCCTCCTGTCCGACCATGACCGCGGGCAAGCTGGCCTATGATTCGGGCGATGTCGCCATGATGACGCCTCTTCTCTACATGTATACCCTGGGCCATGATTTCGTGCCTCCGGGCATTCATGCCGGCGGTTTGCGGTATCACGGCATGGCGCCGATCATCTCCGCCCTGATCCGCGACGGAGTCATCACCCCCAAGGCAGTGCATCAGATGGAATGTTTTGAAGCTGGCGTGCTGTTCGCCCGCACCGAAGGCATCATTCCCGCGCCGGAGACCACCCACGCCATCCGCGGGGCCATCATCGAGGCCATGAAGGATCCCAAGGAGCCCAAGACCATTGTGTTCAACTTCTCCGGTCATGGACTCATCGACATGGCTGCCTATGACAACTATTTCGCCGGAAAACTGAGTGATTATTCCTATCCCCGCGAGCAGATCGAGGCCTCGCTGGCCAGGCTGCCCAAGGTGGGATGATCGCTACCCTCAGGAGACAAACCATGAAGAAAAAAGCCTGTTTGGTGATATGGCTTGTCTCCTGGATGGTTGTCTTGTTTTTTTCCAGCTGGCGGGGGGCGTTTGCCCTCTGCCGGCCTCTTGCTGACCTGGCACCCCAGGGCGCGTATGGCGTGGCCGACAGCGACGGGAAGATTCTGGACGGCTGTGACCTGGACCGCGAGCTTATGCCTGCCAGTGTGCTTAAAATTGCCACCGTGCTGGCGGCTCTGGATATTCTGGGGCCTGGTTATCGTTTCCGCACAGAGTTCTATCTTGACCATGAGCGGAATTTCTATATCCGGGGCTATGGCGATCCGGAGCTGGTTTCCGAGGAGGTGGGGCGCATTGCCGCCACGCTGCGGCAGCAGGGGCTGCCCCGGCTTGACCGCGTGTTTGTCGATAACAGCGCTTTTGCCCTGGAAGGGCAGGTGCCTGGACGTGAAGCCAGTGATAATCCCTATGACGCGCCGGTGGGTGCACTCTCGGTCAACTTCAACACCGTGCCTCTGGTGAAAAAGGGGAAGCGCGTACTCTCCGGTGAGCCGCAGACGCCTACCCTACCGTTGATGGCGGAGCTGGGCGGCCGCTATCCCGCCGGACAGCATCGCATAAATATCTGCCCGCCAGGCGTGAATGCCAGCCTGCGTGTGTCCCGGTATGCGGGTGAGCTGTTTGCCGCCATGCTTACACTCGTAGGTGTCGCCAATAACGGTTACGGCGGCATGCATCCGGT
>DAIODL010000104.1:0-7182 GCA_036746815.1 Desulfobulbus sp. | reverse complement strand
TGCCAGTGGTGAATCCCTGCCCTTTGACCAGTCCGGCATCCATGTAAATGGCTGGGCTATTGAGGCCCGTATCTGTGCCGAGGATCCAAGCCGTGATTTCATTCCCTCAACCGGTATGATCACCCGTTACGCTGCTCCGAAAGGCACGGGCATCCGCGTTGATTCCGGCGTCAACATCGGCAGCAAGGTGGATGTGTATTACGACTCCATGCTCGCCAAGGTTATCTTCCACGGCAAAACCCGTGAAGACGCCCGCCGCGGTCTCATCGAGGCCTTAAACGGCTACCATATTGAGGGCATGTCCACCAACATCGACTTTGCCACCAGCGTGCTCTGCCAGCCGGAATTCGCCGAGGGCAACCTGAGCACCAACTTCATTGCCGAGCACTATGCGGGCGGCAAGGCCAAACGCTCTCCTTCGGTGCATTCCATGCGCATGGCCGCCATGGTGGCCACGCTCATCTACCACACCCGCGAGGTGCTGGTACGGGAGTCCATGCGGCACATGATTTCCAGTATCGGTGGCCAGCGCAAGCAGGAGCGTTTTCCCCAGTACATGGTGCGCTGCGGGGAAGACAACTTCAACGTGGTGTTGGAAAATCAGCCGATTTCCGGGCAGAACTGCGATATCCGGGTTGACGGCAACCTCTATCATGTGGAACTGCCGTTCTTCGAATTTTTCCGGCGGCGCATCAAGCTGGTCATTAATGGCCAGACCTACCGCTTCCGCATCCATCTGGATAAATCCTTCATGTTCGTGTCCTTCAACGGCATCTCCCGCCTGTTTGAGGTGTACACTCCCAAGGAATGGGCACTGATGCAGTATATGCCGCTCAAGGAGAGTGGTGCTTCCAACGACACCCTGCTGTGCCCGATGCCGGGCCTGGTGGTGGATGTGCTGGTACAGAAGGGTGACCGGGTGTTCCGTGGTCAGAACCTGGTCATTCTTGAGTCCATGAAGATGGAGAGCGGCGTGGGTTCACCCATCGACGGCGTCATCAAGAGTGTGCAGGTCGAAAAAGGCCAGGCCGTGGAAGCCGACCAGGTCCTCATCAAGTTCGAGAAAGTCTGATACACTTGCCCTGACTGCCTGTTCCGGGCGCCTTCATTGCTGAAGGCGCCCTTTTTTTTGCCCACCCTGTGATTGTACCCTCTGCGCTCCATCCCCTGCAGCACCCCGTTACAATCTCTTTGCAGAGAATGCATTTGCCGCTTGCAAATTTATATGGGAAATGGATAATATCCGCCCGGATATAATCAGGTATCTGTTTTTTTTTTTTGTCATTACATCGCTGAATTCCGCGACAAACGGAAGCGGGGGACCCAATCTGTTGGGGCGAATCGCATATGCGTAGGGCTACTCTCGGCCCGAGTCCGTCAGCTCACCTCGTAAGCCAGAAAGAGAGCCTCCGGTTGAGTGTCCGGGGCTGTTTGTATGGGAAAGGAGTTCCCCCATGCCTGCTTTATACGTGCACCCTGACGCGGACGCCACCACTGTTTCCACCAATCATCATCCCCAGGTTCCCCTGACCGCACTGAGCCTCGCCGCCCTGGGCGTTATCTACGGCGACATCGGCACCAGCCCGCTTTACACCATTAACGAGTGTTTTTTCGGCAACCACCGCGTTGCCCCGGATGTGACCAACATTTTAGGGATTCTCTCCCTGGTGTTCTGGTCGCTCACCGTGGAAATCAGCCTCAAGTACGTGGTGTTTCTGCTGCGGGCCGACAACAAGGGCGAAGGCGGCACCTTTTCCCTGCTCGCCACCCTGAACCGCCCGCTGGGCCGCTTCAAACGCTGGTGGCACGTGCTGGCGCTCCTGGCCGCCGCCGGTGCCGCCCTGCTCTACGGTGACGGCGTCATCACCCCGGCTATTTCCGTGCTTTCCGCTGTGGAAGGCCTGAACCTGGCCACCGAAGCGGCAGCCCCCTACGTGGTGCCCATCACCTGCGTGATTCTACTGATTCTCTTTACCGCGCAACGTTACGGTACGGCTGTAATCGGTAAAATTTTCGGTCCGGTGATGGTCATCTGGTTTCTCACCCTGGGCATCCTCGGCCTGCACGCCATCATCCTGCAGCCCGACGTACTGAAAGCCTTCAACCCCTGGTACGCCTACCACTTTTTCATGGTACACCACCTGCACGGCTTCATTTCCCTGGCTTCGGTGGTGCTGTGTATCACCGGCGGGGAAGCCCTTTACGCCGACATGGGCCATTTCGGCCGCCGCCCCATCCGCATCACCTGGTACGGCATTGTCATGCCCGGTCTTTTGCTCAACTATTTCGGCCAGGGGGCCATGCTCATCCATGCTCCGGAGATTGCCAAGGCCAACCCCTTCTACGCCCTGGCGCCGCACGCGCTGCTCTATCCCATGGTGGCGCTGGCCACAGTGTCCACTATCATTGCTTCCCAGGCCATGATCTCCGGCGTCTTCTCTCTGACCCAGCAGGCAATACAGCTCGGATTTGCACCGCGTATGCGCATTGTGCACACATCGAAAGACGCCAAAGGACAGATCTACATTCCCATGGTGAACTGGCTGGTGATGATCGCCTGCCTCACGCTGGTAGTTGTTTTCCAGGCATCATCCCGGCTGGCCTCGGCATACGGTATCGCGGTGACCGCCACCATGACCATCACCTCCATTCTCTATTTCCACGTCATCCGTTTTCGCTGGCGCTGGAAGCTGTGGCAGTGCATTGCTTTGATAGGACTGTTTCTGCTCTTTGACGGCGCTTTTCTGGGGGCCAACGTACTCAAAATCAAGGATGGCGGATGGGTGACGCTTTCCATCGCAGCCGTTATCCTCACCGGCATGATCACCTGGCGTGACGGTCGGGCACTGCTGGCCAAGTACTACGCGCAGATGCGGCTGCCCACGGAAATTTTTCTCAAGGATCTCGCCAAATACGCACCCCAGCGTACACCCGGCACCGCGGTGTTCATGTCCATCTCCCCGGAAGGCATCCCGCATACACTCCTGCATCAGCTCAAGCATAACGAAGCCCTGCACCGGCGTATACTGCTGCTCTCCATCGTGCACACGGAATTTCCCACTGTGCCCCCGGATAACCATGTGGTGGTCAAAAACCTGGGCCAGGGCTTTTACCGGGTGCAGGCCTTTTACGGCTTTATGGAGTCACCGGACATGGAACACATCATCGAGGAGCTGAACCAGAAAGGCCTGCATGTGGACATCTACACCACCTCTTTTTTCCTGGGCAGGGAATCGCTCTTGCCTTCCGGTCCGGCCCATATGGCGGGATGGCGCAAACGTCTTTTCATTTTCATGTCGCGAAATGCCTGGAACGCCAGTTCCTACTTCAAACTGCCGCCGGACAGAGTGGTGGAACTGGGCAATCAGGTGGAGCTGTGAGGCATCGGCCGTAATTGCCCCCTGTTCATGCCCCTCTCCTGCGGCCCCTGCCCCTTCACACCTGGTGCGAACAAAAGGAAAAAAGATCCAATAAACCGCGATTTCTTGACAAATTACTCGTATCCAGCTACGGGATTGGGGACATCCCTTTTCTACGCAGAACGGCCAGCACCGCTCCCAATGATGCCCCTGAGCCATCTCCAATAAGGGACACCACAGCATGGTACCAATTGCATCTTACGGATATGACCGAGATATTTTTACGGAGCACAGAACCAGAAAGCAAGAAGGCAGCACATCCGGTACCCATGCATAACAGAGGACAACGTCTCAACATTTTTCCCAGTAAGGAACCACCATGTCGATAGATGAGAAGGAAAAACTGCTTCAGGAAAAACGAGAAAAAATCAAGCTGGGCGGCGGCATAAAGCGCATTGAGAGCCAGCATGCCAAAGGCAAACTGACTGCCCGGGAACGGCTGTATCTGCTCTTTGATCCAGGCACTTTTGTGGAAATGGACGCCTTTGTGCGGGCCCGCCAGAGCGACAGCAGAAAATACGAATCAGAATCCGTGGTGACCGGATACGGGCAGATTTACGGCCGCATCGTCTACGCCCACAGCCAGGATTTCACCATCACCGGCGGCTCGCTGGGAGAGATGCACTCCGCCAAAATCTGCGCAGCCATGGACGCGGCCGCGAAAATCGGCGCCCCCATCGTCGGTCTGAATGACTCCGGCGGCGCCCGTATTCAAGAGGCGGTGGACGCCCTCAACGGATACGGAAACATCTTCTTCAAGCACTCCGCCTATTCCGGGGTCATCCCGCAGATCACCGCCATCCTTGGACCATGCGCGGGCGGTGCAGTATATTCACCGGCACTCACCGACTTCATCTTCATGGTCGACAACATTTCGCAGATGTATATCACCGGCCCGCAGGTCATCAAGACCGTCACCGGCGAGGACATCGCTCCGGAAGAGCTGGGTGGCGCCATGGTACACAACTCCATCAGTGGCAACGCCCATTTCTTTGCCCGCACCGAGGAGGAGTGCATCAACTCCATCCGCGAGCTGCTCCAGTATCTGCCGCCCAACAATCTGTCCCGGGCGCCCAAGTTTGACGTGTCCGGGGATATCAACGCCTGGGTTGAGGTGCTCGACGACATCATCCCCGACAATCCCAACAAGGCCTACAATATGATGGATGTTATCTATCATATTGTGGACGAACAGATCTTCATTCCCTACATGCACCATTACGCGCCCAACATTCTCTGCGGGTTCTGCCGCATCAACGGTAAATCCGTGGGCATTGTCGCCAATCAGCCCATGGTCATGGCCGGATGTCTGGATATCAACGCCAGCGACAAGGCCGCCCGCTTCGTCCGTACCTGCGATGCCTTTAACATTCCCCTGCTCACCCTGGTGGACGTGCCCGGTTTCCTGCCCGGTACCGGCCAGGAGCACAGCGGCATCATCCGCCACGGCGCGAAAATGCTCTATGCCTTTTCCGAGGCCACGGTGCCGAAAATCTCCATCATCATCCGCAAGGCCTACGGCGGCGCCTACATCGCCATGTGCTCCAAATCACTGGGCGCTGACCTGGTCTTTGCCTGGCCCACGGCGGAGGTAGCGGTGATGGGTCCCGAGGGCGCGGTCAATATCATCTATAAGAAGGAGATCGAAGAGGCGGAAGACAAGGAAGCCATGCGCGCCAAGCTGCTTGCCGAGTATCGCAAGGAATTCGCCACCCCCTACAAGGCGGCGGAGCGCGGTTATATCGATGATGTCATTGAACCGGCCATTACCCGCCTGCGCGTGATCGACGCCTTTAACATGCTGGAAGGCAAGAACCAGGTGAAGCCCCGTAAAAAACACGCCAACATGCCGCTCTGAGAGGAAACATCATGGATCTGAACAGACTGATGGACCTCTTCTCGCACGCTGCCACCATCAATGATCTGACGTTTGGGGAAAAATTTGTTGGTGGTGTAATCACCACTGTCATGGGCATGGGAGTGACCTTTGTGGCGCTTACCCTGCTGCTCTATGCCATCAAAGCAATGCACAGAGCCCTGCAGCCTAAAAGTACCGTGCCCCAACCTCTCCCCGCGGTTGCTCCTGAGCCGGAATCCTGTGCGCTGGTTATTGAGGGAGAAGAGGATGAAGAAGTCATTGCCGCCATCATGGTGGCCATTGATCTCACGATTACCCCGGGCGACAGTCCGGTGGTCATCCGCAATATCCGCCGTATTCAGGATTTCCAACCCCGATGGAGCGAGGCCGGACTCTGGGCGCAAATAAACAACCGGCTGTGAGCCACTCTTTCATACACAAACAACATTTATTCCACATTTATATTTTACAGGACATCCCATGAGAACCTTTCGCGTTAAAGTCAATGGTAAGCAATATGAAGTAGAAGTTGAAGAAATTGTGCATTTTCCCACCGCCGCACCTGCCACAGAAACACAAAAGAAAAAAACTCCGCCTCCCAAACCCGTTGCCGCGCCCATGCCGACAGCAGAGCCTGGTGACGGCACCATCACCGCGCCCATGCCCGGCACCATTCATGACGTGAGCTGCCAGGTGGGGCAAACAGTGAAGTGCGGTGACATTCTCCTCATCCTGGAGGCGATGAAGATGGAAAATGAAATTCAGGCGCCCATGGACGGCACTGTGAAGGAAATCAAGGTTGCCAAGGGACAGTCCGTGGAATCGGGAGACGTCCTGGTCATCATCGAGTAATCGGAGGCCATCATGTTCAACGTTCTTTTGACCTTCCTCCGCGAAACCGGCTTTGCGCAGGTGAGCTGGGGGGCGGTCTTGATGATCGCCATTGCCTGCCTGCTCTTTTATCTGGCTATCGTGAAAAAATTCGAGCCGCTTCTGCTTGTGCCCATCGCCTTTGGCGTGCTGCTCACCAACCTTCCCGGTGCGGGATTGATGGCGCCGCCGGTGCTGGAGATCAAGAAAAACATCGTAGAGACCGTCACCCCGGGCGGTCTGCTCTGGTATCTGTTCCAGGGGGATCATCTGGGGATTTTTCCGCCCATCATCTTCATGGGCGTCGGTGCCATGACGGATTTCGGACCGCTGATCGCCAACCCGAAATCCCTGCTCCTGGGCGCGGCGGCGCAGTTCGGTATTTTCCTGACCTTCATCGGGGCCATCATGTCGGGCCTTTTCACCGCGCAGCAGGCCGCCTCCATCGGCATTATCGGCGGCGCCGACGGGCCCACGGCCATCTATCTTTCCTCACGGCTCGCCCCGGATATGCTGGGCTCGATTGCGATTGCCGCCTACAGCTACATGGCGCTGGTGCCCATCATCCAGCCGCCCATCATGCGCCTGCTCACCACCAAGGAGGAGCGGAAGATACGCATGAGCCAGCTGCGGCCCGTAAGTAAAAAGGAGAAGATCATCTTTGCCATTGTCGTCACCATCATCGTCACCTTCATGGTTCCGGCCGCCGGAGCGTTGATCGGCATGCTCATGCTGGGCAACCTGTTCCGGGAATGCGGTGTGACCGCCCGTTTGAGCGAAACCGCGCAAAACGCATTGATCAACATCGTCACCATTTTTCTGGGGGTGACGGTGGGCGCCACGGCCACGGCCGAGCGGTTTTTACAGGTGGAAACACTGGCCATTCTGCTCCTGGGGGTTTTTGCCTTTGCCGTGGGCACAGCTTCGGGTGTGGTGCTCGCCAAAATCATGAACAGGTGGTTCCACATGAACATCAATCCGCTCATCGGCTCCGCCGGTGTTTCCGCCGTGCCAATGGCCGCCAGGGTGTCGCAG
>DAIODL010000103.1:0-7306 GCA_036746815.1 Desulfobulbus sp. | reverse complement strand
ACAGCGGGCCCCTGGCCGAAGACATCGCCGCCGCCATCCGCGACAAAAAACTGGCCGTGGCCGCGGTTTTGAGTGGCAACCGCAACTTCGAGGCCCGCATCCATCCATTGGTGCGCGCCAACTACCTGGGCTCGCCGCTCCTGGTGGTGGCCTATGCACTGGCCGGCACCGTGTGCATCAACCTGGACGCCGACCCGCTGGGCACCGATGCCAAGGGGCAGCCGGTGTATCTGCGCGATATCTGGCCCACCGCGGAGGAGATCAGCCAGGCGGTGGCCGGGAGCCTGACGCCGTCCATGTTCAGCGACAGCTACGGTTCGGTGTTTGCCGGGGATGCAGCCTGGAAGGCGCTCTCCGCTGGCACCTCGGACCTGTATCCCTGGGACGCGGACTCCACCTACATCCGTGAGCCGCCTTTTTTCCAGGAGTTATCTGCCAAGCCAGCGCCGGTGCGCAACATTGAGGGCGCACATATTCTGGCCATGTTTGGCGATTCCATCACCACCGATCACATCAGCCCGGCCGGTGCCATCGGGCCGCAGACCCCGGCAGGCCGCTATCTACAGGCGCTGGGGGTCCAGCCGGTGGACTTCAACAGCTACGGCTCCCGCCGCGGCAACCATGAGGTGATGATGCGCGGCACCTTTGCCAATATCCGCATCAAGAACCGCATGGTGGATACTGAGGGCGGAATCACCAGGGCCTGGCCCGAGGGCGTGGAGATGTCCATTTATGATGCGGCCATGCACTATCAGGAGGCGGGCAAGCCGCTGGTGGTGTTCGCCGGGCGCGATTACGGTACCGGTTCCTCGCGCGACTGGGCCGCCAAGGGTACCATGCTCTTGGGCGTGCGTGCGGTGATCGCGGTTTCCTTTGAGCGCATCCACCGTTCCAACCTGGTGGGCATGGGCGTGCTGCCCCTGCAATTCTCCGGGGGCGTGGACGCTTTGAGCCTGGAATTGACGGGAAATGAGGTGATTACCATCGCCGGGCTTGAGGGGACGCTGGTGCCGGGCAGCAGCCTGACCCTGCGCATTGACCGCGCTGACGGCAGCACTCAGACCACCGAAGTGCTGATGCGGCTTGATAATGCCACCGAGGTCGACTACTACCAGAACGGCGGTATTCTGCAGAAGGTGCTGCGGCAGATGCTGGCGGCGGACCAATGAGCTGAGCCGCTTTCTGCAGCCAGCACCTTTATTTCGTGATTTTTTTACCTATAAAGGCGCCGCCGCGAATATCGGTTTTCGTATATTCCTCCACGACTTCCAGGCCGGTATCGGTCATTGCCTGCAGGTATTCTTGACGTGTAAACAAACCGATTTCCATGGATTGTTTATGGTAGGTCACGTCATTGTTCTGTCCGAGCAGATGATGAAACGTGACCTCAACGAGGCGGGGTTCCTTCAGACGGACCTGTTCCATGCGGGCTATTTTTACATTCGGCTTGTCCGCGGCATCGACCACGGTCATCTCCCTGAACTCCTCAACCGTGCTCCACGGGGTGATGAGGGCTACCCCCTGAGGGCGTAAATGTGCGGCGATACAGCGCATGGTGGAACGGAGATTATCCACGGTTTTGACAAAGCCGATGGAGCCGTACAGACAGATCATGGCGTCAAAATCCCTTTGCAGGGAAAAATTGATCAGATTGGCAGAGTAGAAGGTGAGATCGGGAAATTTTTTTCTGGCCTGCGTGAGCATATCCTCGCTGAGATCCAGGCCGCTCACGTGGTACGCATCCCTGAAATAGGGGATATGCCCGCCTGTGCCACAGGCCAGAATGAGTAAATCCGCCTGGGGCGGAACACCGTGCCTGGCCAGGAGTTCCCCGACCTTGGCGGCTTCCGGCGCATATTCCTTATCCTTGACATACAGTTCATCATAATAGGTTGAAATAACTTTGAAATCAGAATACATGTTCGCTCCTGGCGTTGTTGTTCTGGGAACAGACCCATAAACACAGGAAGCTGTACTCCGCAAGAGTATCCTTTTTGCAAGCACACTGCCCATGCCCGATATTATTCTCATCACCATTAACGCCCGTTACATCCACGCAAGTCTTGGTCTGCGCTGGCTGCACGCCAATCTGGGCGAGTTCCATGATCAGGCGGTACTGCAGGAGTACTGCCTCACCGACCAGATCGAGGACATGGCCGAGAAGATCTGTGCCCAGGCACCGCGCATCGTGGGCATTGGCGTGTATATCTGGAACGCGGCCCAGGTGCGGCGGCTGGTAGGGGTGCTCAAGCGGGTGCGGCCTGCGTGTTTTGTGGTGCTGGGCGGGCCGGAGGTGAGCCATCTGCCTTTGCGCGTCAATATGGATGAGGCGGACTGCATCATTCAGGGCGAAGGAGAGATCGCCTTTGCCTCGCTCTGCCGCCAGGTGCTCGCGGGCGGGCGCCCGGCGGAGCGCATCATCCAGGGAGAGCCCGCGGAGGTGGACACCCTGGTGCCGCCCTATTCCCTGTACACGAAAGAGGATCTGGCGCACCGGCTCACCTATGTGGAGGCCTCGCGCGGCTGTCCCTTTCACTGCGAGTTCTGCCTCAGTTCCCTGGACCGGCGGGTTCGCCCTTTTGCTCTTGATCCTTTTCTGAACGAGCTGGAAACACTGTGGCAGCGCGGCGCGCGTACCTTCAAGTTCGTGGACCGCACCTTCAACGCCAATCCGGCCACGGCGGAACGCATCCTTGATTATTTCCTGGCCAAGGTTCCCCCTTTTCACGTGCATTTCGAGGTGGTGCCGGATCATTTTCCGGAGGCGGTGAAAAAGCGGCTGGCCCGTTTCCCCGAAGGCACCCTGCAGTTGGAGGTGGGTATCCAGACCCTGGACACAGGCGTGGCCGCCAACATCAGCCGCAATTTGAATATGGAGCGTATCCGCGAAAACCTTGCCTTCCTGGAGCGCGAAACCACGGCACACCTGCATGTGGATCTCATTGTCGGCCTGCCCGGCGAGTCTGTGCAGCAGTTCGGGCGCAATCTGAATACCCTGGCCACTCTGACGCATGGGGAAATTCAGATCGGTATCCTCAAGAAACTCTCCGGCACGGCCATCAGCCGCCATGACCGGGAATACGGTATGGTGTATTCAGCGGATCCGCCCTATGACATCCTGAAAAACGACCTCATCAGCTTTGCGCGCATGCAGGAGATGAAGCGCTTTGCCCGGTTCTGGGACCTGGTCTACAACAGCGGCAACTTCCGCACCACCGCTCCTTTTTTATGGGCGGATGGTGACGTGTTCACAGGTTTTGACGGCTTCAGCGGCTGGCTTTATAGGAAGACCCGCGCCACCTGGCAGATCGCGTTGCCCCGCCTGTGTGAGCTGCTCTTTACCTATGTGGTCGAAGAAAAAGGGCTGGAAAAAAGTTTGATAGCCGATCATCTGGCCGCGGACATCCTCACCATCAAGGGGCGCATTCTGCCCGAACGCATCCTGGCGCATGTGACCACACTGCCCGAAACCCGCCGCCAACTGGGTGAATCCCTTACCCGGCGCCAGTCCCGGCACCAGCGCTGAGGTACGCGGCCATGGCACTCCTTTTTCTTTAAGGCGTTGCCGGTGGCAGCACCACGTCCATGCGTTTGAAGATGGCCTTGATCACCGGCTGGTAGTGCCAGTTGTAGTGATGGCCGCCCTGCATGGGCAGCACGGTGACCTGGGACCCTTTGAGCATAGGACAGATGGCATCGGTTTCCTGGACGCCGTAGACACACAGCAGCGGCCCCGTGATCCTGCGGGCCTCGGGCAGCACCTCCAGGGCGCCGGGACGGCGTTCATCGCCCATCCAGTCCCGCATGTGGATCTCCACATTGACGAAATCACTGGGGCTGAGCAGCACGTACAGGCTGATCTGATCACGGATTTCCTCGGGCAGCCGGTTAATGAGAAATGGCAGCCAGCAGGCGCCAAAGGAGAACCCGGCCAGCACCACCCGTTTTTTCTGCCAGATTTGCTGATAATGGGTAATCACCTGTGCCAGCATGGCCGTCACTTCTTCGGGCTGCCGTTTTTTCCAGAAATATTTCAAACAGTCGAAACCCACGGTGGAGATGCCGCGTGCCTGGAATGCCTCGCCCAGGGTTTTGTCCAGATCCGCCCAGCCGCCGTCGCCGGAAAGCAGCACCACCAGTACGTCATTGCTGTGCGTGGATGCCGGCAGTTCGATGAGGGGCAGCCCCGGCAGAGAGGCTGGCGGCCTGAAAAACTCCCGCCGTACCACCATGCTCACCCCGGCCAGTGCCAGCAGAGCGACCACCATGGACGCCCGTATCCAGAATCTGCGTTTGCGCACCGCCGCCCCCCCGGTGGGATGGACGTGTTGTTGCTTTTGTGACTGCATCGCCTGCTCCTTTATTTGCTCACCAGTCCCCGGGTGCCCCCGGAGATGAGGGTGGTGAGGCTGGTCATGATCCGCGGCAGGGCCAGTCCGCCCGGAGAGGCCAGATACCGTGGTTCCCAGACAGGATTGAATTTTTCCTTGTACGCCCGCAGCCCCTTGAAATTATAAAAATGCTCGCCGTGCAGGTAGAGAAGCGATCCGGCCCGGTGCCAGAGCGGTGCGGATGGCCGGTTGGCCAGGCCGGCCAGAGGGGCCATGCCCAGGTTGAACCAGTGATAGCCCTGTTCCTGGGCCCACAGCAGGAGGCTGATGAAGAGATAATCCATGGTGCCGTTGGGGGCCTCGGGGAGAAAGCGCATGAGATCAATGGACGCCTCCTCCTTTTCCGCGCCCAGCCAGAAATTGGCAAAGGCGATGAGACGGCCGTCCCGGTGCACCAGGGCCACGGGATTAGCCTGCAGATACTCCGGCTGAAAGCTTCCCAGGGAGAATTTCTTTTCCCGCACCTTCTTGCCCGAAAGCCAGGTGTCGGAAATGGTGCGCAGTTCCGGCAGAAGCCCGCCCACCTCCGCGGCCGGGGCGATGGAGAAGCTGCAGCCGTCTTTCTCCGCCTTGCGGTGCGAGTAGCGCAGACCGCCGCGGGCCTTGCCCTCCAGGGAGAACTGATGCAGATCCACCCGGGCCTCCTCGCCGATTTTGAGCAGGGTCAGGCCGATATCCAGATACAGGTAGAGGGTTTCGTGTCCTACCTCGTAAAAAACCGGCCATCCTTCGTGCTGACGGCAGAGTTCGTAATAGTGCCAGACCAGTTCCTGGTGCTCGGACTGGGGACCGATGGGATCGCCCAGGGCGATCCAGCTTTTGCCGGCCACCGCGTACATGATGAAGGCGGTGCGGGCATCGTTGAAGAGCAGGGTTTTATCGCCCAGCAGGGCCAGGTTGGCCGAGGACTGCGGGCTGGCGGCGATGATGGATTTGGCCTGAACGAGGTCCGGCCCGTCCAGCCCCCGCACCGGCAGGCGCAGGGGCCGGAGCAGGCGTGCGATGGCAAAGACCAGAAGCAGCACCGAAGAGCCGACCATGGCGCGCAGGAAACGGGGGGCGTTGCTCTGGAAGGCGAATTTCCACCAGAGGCTGTGGGAATATTCCACGTGCTTGTAGCTGAAAAAGCCCAGCCAGCAGGTACAGCCCATGATAAGAAGAATCATGAGAATCCATTTCAGGCTCAGCGGTTCGTTGAGCAGGGCGGAGCGGCGGTAAAAATTTTTCCGGCAGGGCAGCAGGGTCAGCAGCATGGCCACCAGGAGGATGGAGTCCTCAAAGCCTGCGCCCTGGAGCAGGGAGAGCACAGCGCCCGCGGCCAGCAGCATGATGGAAAGCAGATAAGCCGCATCCAGGCGGCGCCACAGGCCCCAGGCAACCAGCAGGAGACCGGCGCCGGTGAGGCTGCCCAGGAAATGGGAGAGTTCCAGGACTGGTAAGGGGAGGAAATCCTGCAGCCACTCCAACCGCCCGCGGGTTTGCGGAGTGGCCCCGGAAAAAAGAAGAATGGCGCCGCCGACCAGGGTGGAAGCGGCCAGGAGCTGCGGGATCAGCGCCCGAACAAGGAGAGCCATGGTTTTGACGATACGGCCTGCCAGCACCCGCTGCCGCGCGAACTCAAATCCGCCCAGGAGCAGGCTGGCGCAGGCCAGCGGCAGGAGATAATAGACCACCCGGTAGAGCATGAGCCGTCCGGCCAGCACATCCGGGGGTACCATGGGCAGACTGATCAGGATCATGGACTCGAATACGCCCAGCCCGCCCGGCACGTGGCTGATCAATCCCACCACCTGGGCGAGCAGGAAGATACCCAGCAGGTGCAGCAGGGAGATATGCGCCGATGGGGGCAGCAGCACGAAAAGCACGCTCCCGGCCAGCAGCCAGTCGAGCATGCCGATGATGATCTGCAGCCAGGCGAGGCGCGGCCTGGGCAGCGGGAATTGCCAGCCACCCGCGACAAAGGGCTGGGAGCGCAGGTACACCGTGGCCAGATACGCCGCCACCACGGCCAGGAGCAGCCATCCCAGGGGCTGGACCGTGGCAAAGGGCAGGTGCAGTTTGGCGGACAGGGGCAGGGGCGCGATCAGGAAGGTCAGCCCGCCGCTGGCACAGACACCCAGCCAGAAGGTGGCGGTGGTGAAGGAGAGCACCCGGGCTATTTCCTCGGTGGAGAGCCCCCAGGCGGAGTAGAGCCGGTAGCGCACCGAGCCCGCGGCCAGCAGGGACAGACCGATGTTGTTGCTGAAGGCGTAGCTGATGAACGAGGTGAGCACCACCTTGCCGGTGGTCAGGGGGTGGCTGGTGTAGCGGATGGCCAGCACGTCATAACCGGTCATGATCAGGTAACTGAGCGCGGTGAGCACCAGGGCTGCGCTCAGTTCACCGGGACGCACGGCCCGCAGCTGGTGCATGATGTCATGGTAGTGGAAGGAACTGAGACTGTGGTGCAGAATCCACAGTGCCCCGCCAAAAAGGAGCAGGGCCAGCAGGGGCGCCAGGAGCCGCAGATGAAGCTTTTGATGTAGAGACATTCTTTTCCTCACGTCGGTGTGGGCAAACCCTGTACGGAAAGCCCGCGATAATGCACCAGGGCCCGCTTTTACCGGAAGTATCCTGGGGCAGCATACCTGAAAACGGCAATTGGTTCATCATTGCTCTTGCACCTGGCGGCCAATTGCCGGAATATGGCGGTTCTGTGGGGAAGGTTTCCTGTCCCGGACCGTTTTTGATGTATCTTGTTCATGTGAAGGTTGGTATGCGGTTTTGTTTTCTCATTGTGCATGAAATATCCGTGCTCGTGCGCCTGGCCGCGCCGCTCTTGCTGGCGCAACTGGCGCAGACGGCCATGGGCTTTGTCGATACGGTCATGGCCGGCCGCTATTCCGCGGTGGACCTGGCTGCGGTGGGCGTGGGAT
>DAIODL010000102.1:0-7391 GCA_036746815.1 Desulfobulbus sp. | reverse complement strand
AGAATTTTTCCTTGATGAACAGCTCCGGGATGTACTTAAGTGAGCCGATCAACACCTTGGCGTCCGCGGGTGAAACCACCGTCTCCGGGTTTTCCTCCATGGGGCGGCAGTCCCAGAAGCGGATCTGACGTTCAAACACCTGGCGCGGCGTGATGAAGTGGGCGGGCGGTTTCACACATTCGCGGACATCCACGCCCATACGCTCTAAGAGGGCAAGTCCCGTTCGTCCCGGCAGGGGCAGATTGAGATCAAAATGCAGGTAGCCCAGCACCTGCGACATGCGGTGCGAGGTCAGTGCCTGGAACAGCGCAGGCGCCTGTTCACGGACCTGATGGTAGAGCAGGCGGATGGTCTGATCAGCCACCAACTGCTCGTGCACAACGCTTCCTGTTTTCCGGCAGATATATTGATGTTCCATGGCTGCCTCACGTTGTGCGGAGCGACCGGCCCTGCTGCTGGTGCAGAATCAGCAGGGTGAGCAGGGCGAGGGAATGCAGATCCTTGTCCGTAGCCTCACCTGCCAGCAGACGGCAGCCGGTTTCGCGAAGAAAAAGCGTGGCTGAGCTTGAGCCGATCAGCTGCTGTTTCATTTTACCCAGTTCCAGATCCTGACTTGCGTCCAGCAGTCTGGTATCCTCCATGAGGGTGCCCAGGCCGTTTTGCAGGTGTAGGCGGCAGAGGTCGTTTCGGTAATACGCTTCCGCTGAACGGTTGAACGTCTCGCTGGGAATGCGCATGGGATCCATGGCACCGCCCTGTCTGGCCAGAATGGCCGCGGTCAGGCTGCGGGCGGCCGAGGGTTGGCTGCCGCCGAGGATGGCGTGCATGGTGGCCAGCAGTTCGGGCACGCCCCGGCTGTGGCCACGGCTCCCCTCATCCTGGCGCAGGAGCTCCAGGCAGGCCTTCTGATATGCCTTTATTTTGATGCGCAGGTAGCCGCGATAGCGGTGGCTGGGACGTTTTTTTTCCACGAGGGCCAGGATGCGCCTGAGCATGCGGTTTTTCGTGTCGGCCTTGATGAACACCGTGGGCAGGCCAATGGCCGCGGCAAAGAAGATCTGCCGCCGCTCGCTTTCGGTCTGCGGATCATCGGGAATATCGCCATGGGTGATGGTGCCCTCGAGTACCCAGCGGTAGCTCATGGACGTAACCAGGGCCTGCAGGTCCACGGCTCTTGCGAAACTCTCGCCCAGGTCGGTGAAGAGCGAATAATGGCGACCCTCGAATCCGGAAAAACTGTAATCAGCCAGGGCACGCATGCGGTAGGGCAGATAGATGGCCATGCGGCTGTCAAAGATGCCCATCTCCGTGAGGTCCTGCTTGAGCTGTTCCTGGTTGCCCGGTACGCCGCTTAAGGCCGGGCTGTTGTCCACGCTGTGCAGGGCGATAAGGTAATCGATCAGACGGATGTCCGGCAGGTAATCGCCGTGCAGGCCCAAGGCAGCACTGGTGAGCTGATCCAGCCACAACGGGCCCACCGGGGTGAAGCGGTGGCCGCAGAATTTCAGATCCGCCTTTTTTTTCCAGCGCCGCCAGAGCATGCGCAGATGGGTGTAATCCAGCTCATGCGGCAGGTAGCCCAGCACCTTTTCCGGATGAAAATCGCTGAAACCCAGGCGATACGGAGCAGCCGAGCAGGTGGTGACGAACAGGGGAAGAAAATGCTCCACGATTTTGATCACCAGATCGCCGAAATATTTTTCCGCCACCATGCCTGTTTCTCCCTGAAACGCCCGGCTGAGGACGTGGCTGCCCAGGGTGATGTGGGTGCCGTTGTTGGCAAGCGAAGTGGAGGACGTGTTGGGCAGCACCACCAGATTGTTGATGATGATGCCCGCTTCCTTGAGTTTGGCGATGGTGTTGAGCTGGCTGCGCGACAGGGTGCGGTGGCATAGCCCCATGTATTCCTTTTTCACCTCGCCGCGCTGCCAGCCGGAGAGGCAGGGGTTGAGGAACAGTTCCCGGTAGAACTGGTCGGGTATCAGGTCGTTGAGCTGTTTCTGGCGGAAGGGCGGATTGGGGGCCATGTACATGTGGCAGGTCTGGCCCGCTTCGGTGAGGCCGAAGCTGCGGTTGGCATAGGCAATGAGCAGCTGCAGGAAAAGAAAGCGGCGGCTGGTTTCTTTGGCGGTATTGCGGCCGGGCAGGGTGCCATCCGAACCGCTGCTTATGGTGAAACTGGTGATTTCCGGGGAGGAGTTGTCGCTGATGAAATGGGGCATCAGCTGTTCAGCTGTAGCCCGCAGCGGCTTTAAGAGTCGCGGCTCTGCGCACTGCCAGGTGGCGGTAATATCGGCCAGGGCGAGTTTTAAGAGGTAACTGATGGGAATGCGCAGCCAGGGCTCACCTTTTTTGGTGAAAAGGAAATCGCTGCGGTCGCTGCGCGCGGGTCCCTGGGGATTGTTTTTGTCCGCCAGGAGGTCCCGGTTCAGCACCGCCATCGCATAGGGACTTAAACGACTGCAGGGGAAGCGCACCCAGGAATTTTCCCAGATGGGCTCGTCTTCGCCTTTCAGGAAGGTGTCCAGTTCACGTAACAGTTTGGGGTTCAGGTCACCACGTGCGGCCCGGGCCCGCAGGGTTTTGTAGGCCTGTGAATTTTTCAGGGTGATGGCCAGGTCCACGTCGTCTGGATTGCCAGCTACGGCCACCTGAAATTCATTTTCCACACCACAGGTGGTATCCGGGCCGCTGAAGGGAACTGGGGTATGCTGAGCCTGGAAATGGAGCCGGAAGCGTTCGGCCATTTCCGCGGGCAGTTGGGATGGAAGAAGATGTCCTGAAGAAAGGAACGGTAAGCCCATGCATGCTCTTTGATAAAAAGGAAAGGGAGATGGTTCTTGTGCGTGCCACGTGCGTGAACGTAGCGGACTGCGGTTACGAACGTGACATGAAAGCGTCAGTGTTCGGTCAGTGGTTGGTGAGGGAAAGATTAGGTGGGCTGCTGATCAGGGCGCTGGTTGATGTGCGTTCACCTGCTGCACCGTGTTCCAGAATGCCTGGATCACCGGGTTGTCCAGATGGCGTTTCAGGGTGCAGGCGCCGATGATGAAGGGAGCGAGTCCGGGCGTGAGCGGCACGATGCGCACCCGGTCCCGCATGAGGCTTTTTTCGAGCACCAGCTCCGGCACCACGCCCACGCCGCAACCGAGTCCCACCATGGCGAGCAGTGCCTCGTTACCCGCCACCTCGGCATAGATATCGGGCTGGATGTTTTTGTCTGCAAACCAGCGGTCGATGCGCACGCGGCTTAACCCCTGTTCGGCCAGAATCACCGGTGTCCTGCTCCAGTTGATGTTGCCGCGCGTGTCCAGCACCGGCTGGGTGCCGCCCTGGGGGGCGATAAGTAGAAGAGGTGTGCGTGCCAGTTCAATGAAGACCACCGCCTCTGGCAGCTGTTCCGGGAGGGCGGCGATGGTGACCTGTGCTTCACGGCTGTTGAGCCGGTCCAGCGCCTCAGCCGCGTCACCGGTCTGCAGCTTGATCTGTACCCCGGGCTGTTCGCTGCGGAAGGCGCCCAGGATGCGCGGCAGGATGGAGGTGGCTGCAGTCACAGAGCAGTACAGAGAAATCTCGCCGTGCAGGGTGGTATCGTCGCCCAATTCCTGGAGCATCTGCTGCCAGTGCTGCTCCATCTCCTCGGCATAGCGTTTGAAAATCATCCCGGCCGGGGTCAGGCGTACCTGGCGGTTGTCCCGCTGGAAGAGCGTCTGCCCCACTTCCTCCTCCATGCGCTGGATGGTGCGGGTGAGCGCCGAAGGACTCAGGTTGCAGGCGCGGCTGGTACGCCCAAAGTGCAGCGAGTGAGCCAGGTGATTAAAAATTTTGATGGCGCGGATGTCCATGATCAAACGAAAAAATGTGCGGATCCAGTGTTGACGGCAGTTTGGGGGATATAGTGGTTGATTGTTGCAAATTATGCAACATCGAATTGCAAATAAATCACTTTCCGCAATGAAATTATTGGTTATGGTGCAGCGCATACGAAACACATGTGCGTTACCGGAGGAGGGGGACCTGTGAACGATTCCGGAACGCTTTTATTCATCAAGGAATAGACGAGGATACGAAGATGGGACAAAATTATTTCAACACCCTGCCGCTGCGACTGAAACTGGACCAGTTGGGTCATTGCCGTTTCATGGATGCGCACGAATTCGAAGATGGCGTGGAGAAACTCAAAGGTAAGAAGATCGTCATTGTCGGCTGCGGCGCCCAGGGGTTGCATCAGGGGCTGAACCTGCGTGATTCCGGCCTGGATGTTTCCTACACCCTGCGTGATTCCGCAATCAGCGAGCAGCGGCAGAGCTGGAAAAACGCCTCTGGCAACGGTTTCAAAGTGGGCAACTATCAGGAAATGATCCCCACCGCCGACCTGGTCATCAACCTCACCCCGGATAAGCAGCACTCCAAGGTGATCAGCGCGGTGATGCCGCTGATGAAAGAGGGCGCCTGCCTGTCCTATTCCCACGGTTTCAACATTGTTGAGGAAGGCATGCAGATCCGCAAGGACCTGACTGTTATCATGGTGGCCCCGAAGGGCCCGGGCACCGAGGTGCGCGAGGAATACAAACGTGGTTTTGGTGTGCCCACCCTGATTGCCGTGCACCGCGAGAACGACCCCAAGGGCGAGGGGTGGGATCTGGCCAAAGCCTATGCCGCAGGCTTGGGAGCGCATCGGGCCGGCGTGCTCGAGTCTTCTTTCGTGGCGGAGGTGAAGTCCGACCTCATGGGCGAGCAGACCATCCTCTGCGGTATGCTGCAGGCGGGTTCCTTGCTCTGCTTTGACAAGATGGTCAGCGAGGGTATTGATCCGGGTTATGCCTCCAAGCTCATCCAGTTCGGTTGGGAAACCACCACCGAGGCCCTGAAGCACGGCGGCATCACCAACATGATGGACCGGCTTTCCAATCCGGCAAAACTGAAGGCTTTTGTGCTGTCCGAGCAGATCAAGGAAATCCTGACCCCACTTTTTGAGAAGCACATGGATGACATCATGAGCGGTGAGTTCTCCTCCACCATGATGAAAGACTGGGCCGATGGCGACAAGATGCTGCTCACCTGGCGTGGGCAGACCGCGGAGACCGGATTTGAGAAGGCGGTTTCCTCGGATGTGCAGATCACGGAGCAGGAATATTTCGACAAGGGCATCCTCATGATCGCCATGGTCAAGGCTGGCGTGGAGCTGGCCTTTGACACCATGGTTTCCTCCGGCATCAAGGAAGAGTCCGCCTATTACGAGAGCCTGCATGAGGTACCGCTGATCGCCAACCTGATTGCCCGTAAAAAACTCTATGAGATGAACGTGGTTATTTCCGATACCGCTGAATACGGCTGCTATCTCTTTGCACACAAGGCTGTGCCCATGCTGGCTGATTTCATGAAACAGGTGGGAACCGATGTCATCGGCAAGGGTCTTGCGAGCAGTGACACCACGGTAGATAACGTGGAGCTGATTCAGGTGAATGCCGCCATCCGCTACACGGTTGTGGAGCAGGTGGGTGAGGAACTGCGTTCCTACATGAGCTCCATGAAACAGTTAGTCTGATACATGCGCTGTTCATTGGCAACGGGGAGATTCCCCTGCCCGTTGCAGTGTGCGCCTCCCTCCTGGCCTGTGCATGGCCAGGAGGGATTTTTTTTGCGGGATGCCGGTTGCCGGGAAAAAAGGTAGGATGACAGTCCCTGGCAGGTACTGCAGCCTGCTGACAAAAATTGAGGTGTGTTATGCCCCCTGCTTCGTTATGCCCCTGTGAATCCGGTAAATCCTTTGACGAGTGCTGCGGTCCGCTTCTGGCGGGTGAACGTCCGGCCGCCACGGCGGAAGCGTTGATGCGTTCCCGCTACACCGCCTACACACGGGTGGCTGTTCCCTATCTGCTTGCCACCTGGCATTCCTCCACAAGGCCTGAGACGATTGATGTTGACCGGATGCCCGACTGGTGCGGCCTGGAGATTGTGGGCACGGAAAAGGGCGGAGAGTTGGACAGCGAAGGTATGGTGGAGTTTCGCGCCACGGCCCTTGCCGGGGAAAAGTTGATCGTGCTCCGCGAGCGCAGCCGCTTTGTGCGCGAGGAAGGCGCATGGCTCTATGTGGATGGAGAATTTCTTGAGGAAGAAGAGCCGAAAGAGCCCCCTGCGCCACCAAAAAAGAAAAAGGTGGGCAGGAATGATCCCTGCCCCTGCGGGAGCGGTAAGAAATTCAAGAAGTGCTGCGGGGCTGGTTCTTGAGTTCCGGTGCTTGCGTTCTCTTTTCCTGAGGGGGAAACAGCGCCTCTGCCAGATCAATCACCGTGCGGATGGGTGTGAGCTCGATGGATGCAGCATTTTTTCCCTTGAGTTGACGGCAGGCGGATTCCGGAAGCAGCAGCCTTTTAAATCCCAGGCGCGCGGCCTCGCGCAGCCGCATTTCCATCTGTCCCACGGCACGTACCTCTCCGGCCAGACCGATTTCGCCGCACACCGCGGTGGCAGGGGCGATGGGCTGTTCAAAGAAACTGGAGAGCAGGGCAGCCACCACGCCAACATCAAGCGCCGGCTCTACGATGCGGATGCCGCCCGCGATATTGAGAAAGATATCGTGATCGAACAAGGCGATCCCCAGTTTTTTTTCGAGTACAGCAGTTAAGAGCGCCAGCCGCTGCGGGTCGGCGCCGATGGCGGTACGCCGGGCCGTGCCCAGATTGGAGCGGCTGACCAGCGCCTGCACCTCCACCAGGATGGGCCGGGTGCCCTCGACGCTGGGCAGGACCACGGAACCGGGCACATTCACCGGCCGTTCGGCCAGGAACAGGGCCGAGGGGTTGTCCACGCCGGCCAGGCCACTTTCCTGCATCTCGAACACGCCGATCTCGTTGGTGGAGCCGAACCGGTTTTTCACGGTGCGGACAATGCGGAACACCTGGCCGCGGTCGCCTTCAAAGTAGAGCACTGTGTCTACCATGTGCTCCAGCACTCGGGGACCGGCGATGGCGCCATCCTTGGTGACGTGTCCCACCAGTAGCACGGGCAGATGATTTTCCTTGGCCAGGGCCAGAAGCCGGGCCGTGGATTCCCGCACCTGGGTGACCGAGCCGGGCGCGGAGCCTACCTCCTCGCTGTATACGGTCTGGATCGAATCCACCGCCAAAAGGGCCGGGCGCGTTTCCAGAGCCAGTTCCACGATGGACTCCACGCAATTTTCCGTGGACACAGAAATGGCCTCCTCCTGGATGTGGAGGCGGGAGGCGCGCATGCGGATCTGGCGGACCGATTCTTCGCCGGTCACGTACAGGGAATTGAGGCCTTGTCCGGCCAGTGATGCCAGCAGCTGCAGAATAAGCGTGGATTTGCCGATGCCCGGATCACCTCCAATAAGCACGAGGGAACCGGCCACAATGCCGCCGCCCAGC
>DAIODL010000101.1:0-7402 GCA_036746815.1 Desulfobulbus sp. | reverse complement strand
GTGACCAGGCCTACGAAAAACTGGCTGCCCACGCCATGGCACATCTGGACATCGCAACCATCACCAGACTGCTGCCCGCGTCCCTGCAGGAGCGGCTCTCATGATTCAGGGACACGGCGGCAATGTGCGTTCTCTGGCCACGCGGCTGGGCTGCCCGGTGGATGCGATCACCGACATGAGCAGCAACATCAATCCCCTGGGATCACCGCCGGGGCTTCTGGAGCATCTGGCGGGCCACATTGCCTGCATCCAGTCACTCCCCGAGGTGGACGCTCGTACCGCGGCTCAATCCCTGGCACAGCTGCTTACAGCCGATCCCGAGCGTGTGCTCTTGGGGCCAGGCACCACCCAGTTCATCTACACCGCCTGCGCGGCCCTGCAGTCTGAGCGGGTGCTGATCCTGGGCCCCACCTACGCGGACTATCATGATGGCTGCCGCCTGCATGGCATCACCCCGGATTTCCTGCTGGCCGAAGAAAAAGCCGGATTCCAGCCGAATGTGCAGCAGCTCGCCCAGGCACTTGCCACCGGATACGACACAGTTTTCTGCTGTAACCCCAACAACCCCACCGGCCAGTCCATTCCTTCGCAGGTGCTTCTGGATTTGTGCCACGAGTATCCGCAGACCCGCTTCATCGTGGATGCTTCCTACGAGCCCTTTGCCACGCCTGAACTGGACCGGAAGCTCACCGGAGCCCGCCTGCCTAATCTGCTGCTGCTCTGGTCAGTCTCGAAAATCTTTGCCATGCCGGGCCTGCGCACAGGCGCCCTGATGGCGGAGCCGCAGCTCCTGGAACATTTTCTACCGTTCATGCAGCCCTGGAGCGTAAACAGCCTGGCCCAGGAGGCCCTCTTTTTTCTGGGTCAGCATCTTGCAACCATCCAGGTATTCATCCGCGACACCCACGCGTTTCTCGTACAGGAAGGCAACCTGCTGCGCCAGCGGCTGTCCGGTTCCGGCTTGACACTCTTTCCCTCGCAGACTTCTTATTTTCTCATCAAATTACCTGCGGGAACCACTGCAGCTCAGGTCTGCACGCAGCTCGCCGACCAAAAAATCCTCATCCGCAACTGCGCCAATTTCCGTGGTCTGGATGAACGCTTTGTCCGCATCGCCCTCAAGGACCCGGACTCCAATGAGCGCGCCGCCCGTCTGCTGAAAGATGCAATGCCGAACTGCGGAAGCACGCCATGACCACCCATTTTTTTCTCTCCTGGCTGGCTCTGCCGACAGCCTTTGTTCTGGATGCCCTGCTGGGGGACCCGCGCTGGCTGCCGCATCCGGTACGCTGGATGGGCTGGGTCATCGAACGCGCGGAGCCATTCTTCCGCAGGTGGGTTCCCGGTGAACTGCCGGCAGGCGGACTCTTTGCCAGCAGTCTCATTGTCGGCTGCTGGGGAATCACTTTTCTGATAGTGCGCGAGGCCTACGCGCTGCATCCGCTGGCGGGTTTTGTACTGGAGACGGTGCTGCTCTTTTACTGCTTTTCCGCCCAGTCGCTTGCCGAGGCGGCCATGGAGATCCATACCTCGCTTGAGGCAGGAAAGGTGGATCAGGCGCGTGACCAGGTGGCCATGATTGTCAGCCGGAACGTGAACCAGTACCAGGCGGGTGATATAGCCCGGGCCACGGTAGAAACGGTGGCGGAAAACACGGTGGACGGGGTGATGTCGCCCCTTCTGTTCGCGGCCCTGGGCGGCGCGCCGCTGGCGCTGACCTACAAAATGATCAATACCCTGGACTCCATGGTGGGCTACCGGGACGCGCGTTACCAGCTCTTTGGCCGTGTGGCCGCGCGCATCGACGATCTGGCCAACCTGGTGCCAGCCCGGCTGTCCGTACTCTTCATCGCGCTCGCCTGCCGCTGGGTGCCCGATACCTCCGCGCGCCAATCCTTGCAAACCGCCTGGAACGAGGGCAGCCATCACAAGAGCCCCAACGCAGGCTATCCGGAGGCCGCCTTTGCAGGCGCTCTGGGGGTACGCCTCAATGGCCCCAACATCTATCACGGCGTGCTCGTGGACAAGCCCTATATCGGCGTGAACCTTGGCACCGTCACCCTGGAACACATCCCGCGCACCTGTCGCCTCATGCGTGCGAGCACGCTTATTGCCTGCGTTGTGGCCTGCGCGCTCTTTCTGGTACTGCACTGGTCCTGAAATAAAAAAATCCCCTGAAAAACCAGGGGATTCTCTATAAAAATCTGCTACAAAAAATCATATTCCCGGCGGCACCAGCACAATTTTGCCCAGGGTATGCGCGTTCATCACCAGCTCATGGGCGCGGGCGGCATCGGCCAGAGGCAGCCGCTGGCTGATTCTGGGCGACAGCGTGCCATTGGCAAGACCTGCACCGATTGCCGCGTGCATGCTGCGGCTTTCCCGCTCCGTGGCGTTGAACAGGGTCATGCCTATAATCATGGCCTCCTTGCGCATGGCCTCCCGCGGATTGATCTCAATGGTGCCCCGGTTGCCGATGACCGCAATCCGGCCATTTGTGGCGATAATCTCCAGATCTTTCGCCAGATTGACATTGGCCAGCATCTCCAGAATCACATCCGGCCCCTGTCCGCCAGTCAGGTGCATGATGGTCTCCAGGTGGTGCTTATCATGGTGATCCACCACCGCTTCCGCACCGGACGCAAGCACCAGCTGCCGTCCCTCCTCACTGCCGGCGGTGGCCAAAACCCGCATGCCCGCAGCCACTGCCAGCTGCACCGCAGCCAGTCCCACCGCGCCGCTGGCCCCATGCACCAGCACCGTCTCTCCCGGCTGCCCCTTGGCCTTGTGAAACAGGGCCCGATAGGCTGCACCGTACGGGATGCCCACGGCCGCCCCCTGCTCAAAGGTCACTCCCTCGGGCAGCGCATGTACCTGCGTCTCGGTGCATAAAACAAACTCCGCATAGGTCCCGGTCAGCGACCGGGCCACATACACCCGATCACCCACGGAAAAGGCTGCCTCTCCTTTTCCCACCGCCGTCACGGTGCCCGCGCCGTCGAAACCAGGCGTATAGGGCACGGTGTAACCGGGGCCATACATACCTGAACGGATATAGCATTCCACCGGATTCACGCCAATGGCCTGCAAACGTACCAGCACCTGCCCGGCTTCCGGGACCGGTTCCGGCACCTCTATATATTTCAGAACCTCGGGTTCGCCAAATCGTTCCACCACGATTGCCTGCATAGAAAACTCCTGTCTGTTGAAGAATGGACCAGCAAACTCCCAACTTTCAAGCTGCTGTAATGGAGCATAAGCATGCCTCCCGGCAGGTGGCAATGGAAGAACGGCAAGGCCTGGCGTGGCCTGAAAAGCGGCTGCGGGAAATGTAAAGCAGGAAAAGACAAAAAGGGCGGGAAGCGCGCTCAGAGATCTTCCTGTTCCTCCTGTTCAAAGCCTTCCGGGGGTTCCACTCCAGGCAGTGTGATCGTGAAGGTCGAGCCCTTGCCGGGTGTGCTCTCCACCCCCACCGTGCCATTGTGTACACGGGCGATGTGCTTGACAATGGCCAGCCCCAGACCGGTACCGCCCTGGGCCCGGGAACGGGCCTTGTCGCAGCGGTAGAACCGCTCGAACAGCCGCGGCAGATGCTCCTTGGCAATGCCGGGACCGTTATCGATGACGCTGATATGCACCAGCCGCTCGCCCTGGGTCGTCCGCGTGCCCTGGCAGCACAGGGTAATGAGTGAGCCGGACGAGCTGTAGGCAATGGCGTTGTTGAGCAGATTCACCACCGCCTGCTCCAGGAGCTGCTGACTGATGGGAGCGAACAGCGGCTCATCGCACTCCACCTCGACCACGATGTCCTTGTCATCGGCATTGACCGCGCAGGTCTGCAGGGCACTTTCCAGTACCGGCCCCACCTCCTGCACCGTGAGCGGAATGTCATCACGGCTGTCGCGGTCCTCGATGCGCGAGAGGGTGAGCAGATCCTCGACAATGGCATCGAGCCGGTTCGCCTGCCGCACCACGATTTTGAGAAAACGAAGGGCGTTATCCTTATCCTCCAGGGCACCGTCAATCAGGGTCTCCACATACCCCTTGATCGCGGTGATCGGCGTTTTCAGCTCATGGGAGACGTTAGCCACAAAATCCTGGCGGATATTTTCCAGGCGGTTGAGTTTGGTAAGATCATTCATCACCAGGAGTACGCCCATGCTCTTGTCCGCGTCATCCAGAAGCGGCACCACGTGCATGTCCAGCATGAGCGGCTCGGCGCCATGAAAGAGTGTTACCTTCTGCTCCCGCGCCAGGTTATTCTTGAGGCTTGCGTCCACCATGGAGAGAATCTCGGGGTTGCGGATCACACCCGCCACTGCCTTGCCCTTGACCTCTTCCGACGACAACGCGAACAGGGTAACCGCGGCCTGATTCATGCGGATGATTTTCTTATCCGCGTCAATGGCCACCACCGCGTCCGCCATGCTGGAAAACACGGCCTCCAGTTCGTTGCGCTGCTGGATGATAATACGGATGCGGCGGTTGATCTGGTCGGCCATCTGGTTGATGGTGTTGGCCAGACCCGCCATTTCCACGGGCATGTGCCCGCTGTCGATCTTGACCAGCTGATCGATACGGCCCCGGGTGAGCTGCTCCGCTCCCTGCTTCATCCGTTCCAGGGGTTTGGTGATGTGACGGGCCACGGCACGGGCAAGCAGCCCGGCCAGAAGCGTCATCACCAGGATAATGCCGATGATCTTCACCCACAGATTGGAGAACACCGTGTCCATGGGGGTGACCGCCAGCCCAAGCCGCAGCGCGCCCCGCTGATTATCCGCGGTCAGGCTGACGGGCACGGCCACAAAGGCCATGGCCTCGCCGGGTGCCTGGTTTTCCCGCAGTTCGTAACCAGTGCCGCCCTGCAGGGCTGCCTGCACCTCGGGGCGGTCGCCGTGATTCTTGAGCAGGTGGGGATCCTCACTGGAATCGGCCAGAACCCTGCCGCGGGCATCAATAACTGTGATGCGGGTGGCGCCGTGGCGGCCATGCTGGCGCACAAAGTCCTGCAACAAAGTATCCTCACCCCGGCTCAGCCGGCTGATGGTGGATTCGATGAGCATGGCCCGGTCGAAGAGATCCCGCTGCAGGTGTTCGAGGTAAAACCTGTGGCCAATGGCCGCGGCGGCCCACATCACCAGCACAATGGAGAGGATGGTGATGCCGATGGTACTTGGGAAAATCTGCCAGAAAAGACGAATATTGCGCATAGCCGCTCAAGGAAGGGGGAAAATTCCCCTCAGGCTGGGGAAAAAGCGCGGCCCAGGCTGCGCGGGATCATTCCCGGATACGATAGCCGATACCGCGAACGGTTTCAATGCAGGTGCCGGCCGCCCCCAGTTTTTTGCGCAGCCCGAAAATCTGCACATCCACGGCGCGGGGGGTGATACTGTAATCGTAGCCGCGCACCTGGTCGATAATCTGCTGTCGGGAAAAAACCCAGCCCGGCCGGCTGGCCATGAGCTCAAGGATGGTGAATTCCGAGGCAGTGAGATGGATTTCCTCACCGTTGACGCGCACCTCGTGGCGGCCTGAATGGATCTCCATGCCCTGATGACTGATAAAACTGCTCTGTTCCGCGACTTCCTCTTCCGCCTCGGGCTTGCGCCGCAGGACCGCTTCCAGACGGGCGATCAGCACCCGCGGGCTGAAGGGCTTGGTCACATAATCGTCGGCACCGGATTCCAGGCCGCCCACGATATCATCTTCCTCGCTCTTGGCGGTGAGCATGATAATGGGCAGTCCCTTCAGGTTTTCCTGAGAACGGATCACCCGGCACACCTCGTAGCCATCCTTGCCCGGCAGCATCAGATCCAGCACCACCGCGTCAAAATTTTCACGGCTCAATAACTGCAGCGCTTCCTCGCCACTATCGGCACAGGTAACATTGAAGCCGGCCTTAATGAGATTGTAACTGACCAGCTGTTGGATGTCGGTGTCGTCCTCGACAACCAGAATGTTTGATTTTCTCACATTGCTCCCCTGTGGCAAACTCTTGTTTGACGGTATAGTGTTATGCAGTAGAGGATGGCTTGCAATATAAAAGCAATCCATTAACATAATTCTAACCGGTTCCTAACCAGGTGAAAAAGAAGATATTCTACAAAACATCCTGGTCTGTTGTATCCATTATCTCAAGCGTTGTGCGGAGGTTTCACTGTGAGTCGCCACATATTTTTCCATCGGGAAATTGATCACCTGAAAAAAATGATTCTGGAACTGGGCACGCTGACCGAAGACCGCATGCGCAGGGCCAGCGCCATTCTGGAAAGCGGCAACAACGAGGACGCTGAGATGTTGATGCACTCGGACTGGGAGGTTGACGACCTGGAGATCCGGGTGGAGGAGGAGTGCCTGCGCATCCTTGCCCTGCATCAGCCGGTGGCCCGGGATCTGCGGCTGATTGTCGCGGTAATCAAGATCAACAATGAGCTGGAGCGCATCGCCGATATCGCGGTCAACATTGCCAAGAGAGTGCTCACCATCAACAAAACAAGGGGCGCTGGCTACACCTTCACCCTGGATTACAGCATGGCGGGCATGGTGCTGGAAATGGTGAAAACCGCGCTGGACGCGCTGGTCACCGAAAACGCGGCACTGGCCCGCAAGGTTTTTCTCATGGACGCTGAGGTGGATCAGGAACGCAACACTGCCTATAAAACCGTGGTGAGTGAACTTTCCCTGCACCCGGAGCAGTCCGCCTGCCTGCTCAATCTCTACCTCATCGCCCGCCACCTGGAACGCATCGGCGACAGGGCCATGAACATCGCCGAAGAGGTGATTTACCTTGTTGAGGGGGAGATCGTCCGCAGCAGCTCCGACGACCATTAACCGCGCACGGGATACAGCCTTACCCGGCAGCACCTGTGTTCATCCTCTATTTGACCAGATCTTCGTTTCCCATGCAGGCACCGGTTTCCAGTGCGGCCCGGATCCAGGGATGATCCGGCGGCACCAGCTTGCTCCGCCCCACCACTTCGGCAAGATCCACCAGCTCCGTAGACTCGCCCTTCACCGCCACCATTTTCCCGAACTGCTTTTCCTCCACCGCCTGTGCGCAGGCAACGCCCAGCCGCGTGGCCAGAATGCGGTCTGCGGCTGTCGGCGTGCCGCCACGCTGCAAATGACCGAGAATGGTAACCCGGCTTTCCAGCCCGGTCAGGCTTTCCAGCTGCGAGGAGAGATGCAGGGTGTTGCTGACGTGGTTTTCCTGAAAGGCGAGCAACGCCTCCACCGCCTTTTTCTGTTTTTTCTCGTCCTTGGCCGCCTGCTTCCTGCTCTTGAGCTGGGCCAGCTGCTTGGCATCCTCCTTGGAGAGCGCCCCTTCGGACACCGCCACGATGCTGAAATTCTTGCCCCGGTGACGACGGCGGCGGATCGCCTCGGCGACCTGGTCCACGTC
>DAIODL010000100.1:0-7466 GCA_036746815.1 Desulfobulbus sp. | reverse complement strand
TGTCGGAAATCCAACACGCAGCATCGGCACTTTGTTATCCATGGCAACAAAACGCCCCTTGGAATGCCCCAGAATCAGGTCCAGCTCCATGCCATCCTTCAGCCGCCGGTCCAATTCCCACAGATCGGCGTTCGTGATGATCTCCATTTCATAGTCAACGTTCTCCTGGAGTTCCTTGACACGCGGGTCGTCACCATAGGTTGCATTGTCATCACCCAGCAAAAGCAGTACGGGACGCATTTCCATGTCCAGGCAGAACTGGGCAAGGCCGATGACAAGATCAGGTGCCCCGAAAATCGCCACCTTCTTGTCGGCCAGGAACATATGGACAACATCGGTGATGGCATCAATGGCCCGCCCTCGTTCCTCAACCAGGGATTGCGGAATCGGTTTTCCGGTCATGGCCTTCAAATTGGCCAGAAAGGTATCTGTATTGCGTATGCCGATCGGCGTCGGCCCGATGATCGCCGGAACCCCGAATTCACTTTCCAGGTATTGTGCCGCTTTCATACCTTCGTACCGGTTGAGGGCAATCGTTCCCATGGCATTGGCAGTGCCAATCAGATCCTCCACGGTGGTGCCGCCGTGGGCAACATGATTCCCCTCCGGCATCAACGGCGCGTCAAAAGCCTCAATTTCGAACAAGACCGTGGCATCGATCTGCATTTCGGCCAGTAAATGTTTCAGGGCCGTCACATCGGCAGGGTTGACCCAGCCGGTGATGAGATTGATCTTGCCGTTGGGCTCTCCTTTTTGCGCAAAATATTTTACAAAATCCCGCACGGCCAGATCATACCCCGTAATCATACTGCCGACGAAGCTCGGCGTATGAATGGGGATCAAATGGACTTCCCTGTCGGCATACTTTTCCTTGAGCAGCCCATCGTTCAACTTATTGCAGACGCCCTCGATGTCATCGCCAATAATCTCTGTGGAGCAGGTGGAAATAATCGGCACCACCCGGACCTGTGGATAGCGCATGAGCAGGACGTCTACCGCCTCCTCGACACGCCGGGTGGCGCCGAACACTGCGCCTTCTTCATGCACCGATGAAGATGCCAGCTCAAAACTCTCTTTATAATGCTGAGAAATGAGCAGTCTGACGAACATGACGCAACCCTGACCGCCATGCACGATGCCAATCGAATCGCGGATGCCGATACTGGCAAATTGCGCGCCGCACGGCTGGCAGGTGAAGATGGGATTGATGACGCCGACGCGCTCTTTTTCTTTTAATTCACAGAACATGATGCTTCTCCTTCGGGTGCGTGCCAGTGGTTAATAGTGCTGATCGTTGAGCTCGAGATTGAGCGAACCATCAATCATGAGAAAATCCATGCGTTCATGCAGGGCCTTCATGAGTTCCTTGATGTCATCCTTGCTCAATTCGGCCAGCCATTTGAACCGGTTCCGGTACTCTTCCGCCAGCAATACCGCGTCCACCCAGTAGCAGCGGTCGTTGGGGGTTTCCAGTACCACCGGCTCGTCGCAGAGCAGCTGCGTGGTTTTGGTGAGCACCCCTTCGTTCTGGGTGCGGCGGTCCCAGGCCCGGGAGTGAAACTGCCATAGGAAATATTTCATAATGACGTCGATCATCTGCTCCATACGTTCTTTGATCAGTGTTTCGTTCATAGTGCATACTCCTTATGCAGCTTCGGCCAGCTCTGCTTTAGCGGTCGGCGGAATATACGGTTTGATGAGGTGCTTCGTGCAATCCCACTTACCGGTGTGTTCACGGAGTTCCTTGTTGTTCTTAATGTCATCGCTGAGGGTGACATCTGAGAGCATCCGTTGGGTTTCGAACCCCTTATCCGTGGGGATCTCATCCTTGCTGATGTCCAGCAGCGACAGTTTGTGAATGGGCGAGTAGATGGCGTTGTAGATGTCGCGGGCAAAGCGGACCCAGCCTTCCCATCCCTTCCACGGACCATTGTGATACCCATGGGCGTTCAGGTAGGGAACCCGGATCTTCTTGGCCACCTCGCCGGGACGCTTACCGGTGAAAATGATGTCCGGCTTGAGGGTTTCCATGGCTTCCAGCCCTTCCAGTTCATTGGGATCGTCAATAGCCAGCGCCCCTTCCTCGCAGCGGGCAATACCCTTTTCCATGTCGCCCTGGTGGCCGAACTTGGTGTAGACCGAGACCACATTTACCCCCATCTCTTCATGGATGACATGGGCCCAGTGCCACAGCTTGGAACCTCCCGGCCACAGGCAGACCTTTTTGCCCATCAGCCGGGCCTTGTACCAGTCCAGTTCCGGTTGCCAGCGGGCTGTCTCCTCTTCGATGATCTTTTTGGCCCGGTCCTCGATACCAAAGAACAGGGCGACCTTTCTCAGCGAATCGCCCAAGGGCTTGAAGCCGAAGCCGTCGATGTCCAGACGCGGAATACCGTATTTGACACGGAGCTCGTTGCACAGATACTCAGAGGAACGCGCGCACTCCAGCACATTGAGATGGGCACGGTGCATGCCGCGCAGATCGTCATAGGAACCATTGCCGGTAAAGGTGGAGTTGACGGTGATCCCCATGCGCTCGAAAAAATCCTCCATGATGTACTGATCACCCTGGATGTTGTATTCGCCCACATAGTTGATGATGAACTCGCCCTCCCGCGCCGGCTCAAAGGTGCCCACCTTCTCCTTGAACCAGGCAATACAGATGGTGTGGTGCCCTCCGGATTGACTTGGTCCCCGAAAACCGGGCGAATTGCAGACGAAGATATCCACGTCAGGCATTTCATCCATGACCTCCTGGGCAACGGCGTGCAGGTCGTCGCCGATCAGGGCGGTGGCGCAGGTCTGGTAGAGGGTCATGCGCTTGATATGGGGAAAAGCTTTGAAGGCCTCTATAATATTTTGTTTCAGCATGCCTTCGGCGCCGAAGACGACATGTTTTTCCTTCATGTCTGTGGCAAAAGTGTACTTGAGCTGGAAGTTATCGTTGTCGCTCAGGTAGCGCTTGGTCTGCCAGGTGTCGTAGGTACAGCCGATGGGGCCATGGCTGAGATGGATGACATCCTTCATCGGCGTACCGATGACGTGTTTGGCACCGCAGTAGGCGCAACCTCGTTCCGAGATCGTTCCAGGGATGGTATTCAGGTAGCCAAGGGGCAGCGCATCAGTCAATTGCTCGCCGGGTCCCTTGATAACGGCATGTTGTTTTCTTTCAGGGATGCACTTACTGCATTCAAACTCATAGTGCGGCATGGGATAACCTCATTTGGGTGGAAATCTTACTTAATGGCGTTGTCACCGGTCTCGTCGGTGCGTACGCGAAGCGCATTGTCGATGGGGCAGATGAAAATCCTGCCATCACCGATTTCCGCGGTCTGGTTGACCTTGACAATGGCATCGATGACGGTCTCGACGTCTTCATTGGCGACAACAAGGGAAAACCATCGTTTGGGAACATATTTCATGCCACCGGATCTACCCTGCGACTGCAAAGAAATCGGGATGTCGTAGGAAATTTCTCCGGCAATTCCCCGTTGCTTGCCACGGCCAAGCACTGCCATGGCCGTCATGCTGGGAAATCCCAGCGCGGTGAGGGCTTTTTTGGTGGCTTCCATTTTTTTGGGCCGGATAATCGCTATAATTTCTTTCATTTGCTGGCCTTTTTGGGGTCAAAAGATTGATCGCTTCCGGGAAGCGCGCCTACGGACAGCACCACATTTGCTGCCCGGTTGGCGCAGCTGCTTACAGCCCTCTGGCTCCGGTGCGTACAGTAACCGCATCGTCAACAGGCGAGATGAAGATCTTGCCGTCACCAAAGTTGCCGGTGTAGGCTTTATACTTGATGAGCTTCAAGACCTCGTCGACCCTGCTGTCCTCGACGACCAATATCAGCATGACTTTTGACAACTCGTCGTAATGCATCGTGCCAACCGTGATGCCCTTCTGCTTACCCCGGCCAAAGGCGTGTATTTTGGTCATGGAAAACAAGCCCGCCTCGGCCAGACCATCGGCCACTGCGTCGACCGCCTCGGGTCGCAAGATTGCTCGGATCATTTTCATGGTACTGGTATCCTCTTGCTTGGTAGGAGTTAGTCAACAAGGCCGTATTTGGCCACCATCGTCTCAAGCTCGTCCATGTTGAGCGGTTTGGGAATGACGAACATCTCGTTTTCTATGATTTTGCGGGCCAGTTCGCCGTACTCATGGGCCTGATTCTCCTCCGGGTCATAATCGACAACGGTTTTTTTATTGAACTCCGCCCGCTGGACGATATTGTCGCGAGGAACAAAGTGAATCATCTGGGTACCAATGGCCGTCGTGAACTCATCCATGAGATCCAGCTCGCGGTCCACTTTGCGGCTGTTGCAGATGATTCCCCCCAAACGCACGCCACTTTGCTTGGCATACTTGAGCAGCCCCCGGCAAATGTTGTTGGCCGCATAAATGGCCATCATTTCGCCAGAGGCAACGATATAGACCTCCTGTGCTTTGCCATCACGGATGGGCATGGCAAAACCACCGCAGACAACATCGCCAAGAACATCGAAAAAGATGAAATCCAGATCATCGGTATAGGCGCCATTTGTTTCCATAAGATCAATGGCCGTGATAATGCCACGCCCGGCACAGCCCACCCCTGGTTCGGGGCCACCGGATTCCACACACTGGATGCCATGGAATCCTTTTTTTATAACGGCGTCGTTGGTGATCTTCTCCGCGCCCTTTTCCCGCAGCATATCCATCAGGGTTTCCTGTGGTTTGCCGCCGAGGACCAAGCGGGTGCAATCCGCCTTTGGATCGCATCCATGGATAAAAATTTTCTTGTCATGGAAATGTGCCATTGCCGCAGCGGTGTTCTGTTGGGTGGTGGACTTACCTATCCCGCCTTTGCCATAGAAGGCGATTTTTCTTGGTGGCATGATGTATACTCCTTGTGGAAGAGCTTGGAATTTTAAGTGGGATTGATGGAATCCCCACCTGCATGCCGCCCTCATAGCAAGCACAATGCCACACTCTCAACATATTGATTTAAAAGAATTATTTTTTAAACATCTTTCATTTGCATCTCTTTTGCCCATCTCCGCCCCTCAAAGAGCTGTCCCGATTCTTCCATTTCCTCGCAGTTTGCGTGTTTTGGGACATTTGCTCCCGGCTGAAAACATTCCAGCGCCGTGCCCGAAACAAGAAAATTCATCCAATATACTGAAATTAAAAAGATAATTAAAATATCGCAAAGATGACTGCGCCAACAGGTGCTGCACCTATTTTTTGGCATGATTGCTGCTTTTCTCCAGTGCATATCCCTTCGCAGATAATCACCAAAAAGCTTCACACGAGGAGCCAGCATGACTGCACAAAAAATACTCAACCTCCGGGCACCGAATTTGGATATGGAAAACCACCCCTGCTTTAACCATGCGGCGCGGCTCACGCATGCACGCGTGCATCTGCCGGTGGCGGCCCGCTGCAATATGCAGTGCAAGTACTGCAACCGAAAATATGACTGCGTCAACGAAAGTCGCCCCGGCGTCACCTGCGCGGTCATGTCACCACCGGAAGCTGTGGAGTACCTCAAGGAAATTGCGTTTACGATGAAGCGGCTGAGTGTTGTCGGCATAGCCGGACCAGGAGATCCCTTTGCCAATGCCGACGAGACCATGGAAACACTGTATCTGGTCAGGAAACAGTTTCCCGACATCCTTCTCTGTTTGGCTACCAACGGCCTGAATCTGTTTTCCTACATCCCGGTCCTGGCCGAACTCGCGGTTTCCCATGTGACCATCACGATCAATGCCGTTGATCCTGCTGTAGGAGCACGGATCTATTCGTGGATTACGGATGGAGAAAGACGTCTGCAGGGGACTGAAGCTGCGGCCTTGCTTTGGGAGCGGCAGGAACGTGCCATCATTGCGCTGCGTGCATACGGAATTATTGTGAAGATCAATACGATCCTCATTCCCACGATCAACGATTATCATACCGGGCAAGTGGCGGAAACGGTGTCAAAAGCAGGCGCCAATCTGTTCAATCTCATGCCTCTGTATCCGGTGGCGGAAACGCCATTCGCGAAAATCCCCGAACCCGGGCCCGGGCAGGTCATCGCACTGCGGGACAAAGCCAGCCACTTTTTGCCACAGATGACGCATTGCACCCGTTGCCGGGCAGATGCGGTTGGTTTGTTACATGAATCGGGCTGTTCTGCGGTATTGCAGCATTTCGCAGAAAAACTGCCGGCAGCTTCTTCTTAATGCCAGAATTTGGGTAAATGTTTGCTGAGCAGACGCACGGCCTGCGCTTTCCAGCACAGCATAGTGAGAGTGAATAACGAGTCCCTTCATATTTTGAGAGAAAATTTATGAAAGAATTACACATGGCAGATGAATTGATCCGACCTGACGGTAACCCCAACCGCCCTTTTGTTGCTATCGCCTCCATAGATGGACAGAGCATCAATCAACCTCTGGGCGAAGCTGTTTCGCTCTTCATTTACCGAGCGGCTGCCCCTGAACCCGAATTGGTGGAACGGCGCCTCATTCCTCAACCAAGCAAGGGGTTGGGACGCTGGATGGAAATGGGTAAGATTCTTGCTGATTGCGGCTGGCTTTTAGTTCCCCGTATCGGGGAAGCCCCCTTCAAGATCTTAGTCAACAAGGGAATCATGGTGTATATTATCGAAGGCTTGATTCCTGATGCCCTCAACCTGATCCGCAACGGCGGTCACCTCAATGCCATGGCTCGCCCGGAAATACTTGAGCGGCCGGCGTCCCATCAACAATCCGGGACCCGCTGTACAAGCGGCGTCTGTGGAGGAGGTGGCCGCGGATGCTACGAAAGTTAAGCGGCATTTTTTTTCACCTTTCGTTATATTTTAAAAAATATAATTAATACACGCAAAGGAATGCTGCTGCATGCCAACCGCAATCCGGCGGGACGCTTACGATTCCAATCGCCCCTCATCTCCTGAAATGCAGATTTCCGGTAACCATGCCAGATGGTGCGGAGGTTGGTGATATCACCGTCCAAGAACATTCGCGCCCCGCTGGATATCTGAAGTGCATTGAACCAAAAAGGTTACAACCTATTGATATATTAAAGAAACAATTCGTCATCATCAAACAAACGCATAAAATTTTGTGATAACAACATACCGTCTATGCAATACGAGAATCAGAACTGCCATCTCATGGCTGGAGAAGTTTGCCGTGTTAAGGTGCTGCCGCCCTTATACCAACTGAGCAAGGTCCTCGATCATAGTGAAAGTTTGTCCCAAGCCATGGACATCCTCCTGCAGATTATGGAACGGAATCTGAGTGTTGTCCGTGGCATGGTCAATTTATACAGTCGGCAGACCGGTAAAATCTTTATCCATAAAAGTATTGGGCTCACATCAGAGGAAGAGCGGCGGGGGATATATTCCTTAGGGGAAGGCGTGACAGGTGAGGTGGTGGAGACGGGAAAAGCCGTGATCATCCCTGAAATTGGTAACGAGCCTAAATTCCTTAATCGTA
>DAIODL010000099.1:0-7468 GCA_036746815.1 Desulfobulbus sp. | reverse complement strand
CCCATTTATGTATTGTATGAATCAGGTATACTGCTGGTGTATCTGATGCAGCGGCGTGCCCGGAAGGCAGTAGAGGAAGAGACATCGCCGGATGGTGCGGAGCCATCGGTTGATGCGTCAAAAGCTGATGATCCTGATGCCGCGACGAAGGAGCAGGGCGGTGGTCACGCCGGCGAGCGGTGAAAGTCCGCAGGAGGGGCTACGCTCCTTGAAGAGGCAACAGTAGACTTGACACCGTGTTGCGATGTCCAGCACCATATGGGCGCCGCGGAGAAAATTGGCGGTGCGGTCCACGCCGCTGCGGTCGATGACGCGCGCGGTCCTGTCGAGCACCGCAAAGCCGTCGCCTCCGATCAGATCCGCGGCAATGCGGGGGGTGGGCAGGCCGCCCAGCTGTTCCGGGCAGACCGGGATCCAGTCATACTGATCGATCTGCTGCAGGCAGGGGAGATTGCTTTTACTGCAGCCGTCGTAACGGGTGCACAGGCCGATGAGGCAGGCACTGATCAGGCAGCGTGGTTTGCAGGGTGACATTATTGGCGCGTTATGTTGGAGTTGGAAGAGAGTGAGAAAAGAGGGTAGTTATGGCCATTCAAAAACGCAGAGAAGATGAGCTGCATGATAAAAAACTAATGTGGCTTCTTGGTGGTCTGGTGGCCTGTTGTCTGGTGTTGTGGATTCTCTTTGCCCCGGGACGCGGGCTTATTTCTTATCTGCAGCTGCGCCGCGAAGTGGCGGCGCTGACCGAGGAAAATACTCGCCTGCAGGGCAAAATGGCCGAGTTGAACGCGGAAATGCAGAAATTAAAATCTGATAACGCGTATCTGGAACAGGTAGCAAGGGGAAAATACGGGATGCTTAAGAAAGACGAAATGATTTTTGACTTCAGCAAACCACCCAAGAAAAAAGATTGAACAATTGCGTGATAACTCGGCAGAAGCAGATGAAAAAAGGGTATACTGAACAGTCAGACAGTGCAGCTGTGCTGCCTGATCAGGCAAGTGCTGTCCTGCTGGCGGCAACCCTGCGCACGCAGTTGCTGCGGCTTCAGCAGATGGGTATTGCCAGTGTGCCGGTAACCGACGAATTGCGCGCATTTCTGCGGCCACCCCGACAGCAACGCACATCCGTTCAGGCACGACTGCAACATCCTCCAGTGGCAGCAAAACATCAGGCCAGCACCAAGGTTAGGCCGCCCGTTCCTGCCCAGCCTGTTTTTACCGACAAGGACCTGGACACTATCCGCCAGGATATTGCAACCTGCCGCAACTGTGCCCTGGGTGGATTGCGGCAGCGATTGTCAACAGGGCAGGGAAACATCCATGCGCGTCTTCTGGTGGTGGGCGATTTTGCCATGGCTGCAGCGGCTGAGGACACCATCTTTGGCGCGGAAGAAGATCATCTGTTCTGGAAAATGATGCAGGCCATTGCGTTGCAACCCGCAGACGTGTATGTGACCAATGCGGTAAAATGTGTGCCCGGTGACGCGGGTATGGAGATGCTCTCTCAGGCGCAGCAGGAGTGCCGGGTGTATGTGCAGCGGGAAATAACCCTGGTACAGCCAAAGGTGATCCTTGCCATGGGCGCGGCTGCTGTTTCTGCGGTTCTGGGGCAGGATGGATCGGTCGTCCGCTTGCGGGGTCAGCTCCGCGATACCCTGTTCAAGGGTGTTTCAGGGCAACACATCCCGGTCATGGTGAGTTTTCATCCCAGGCTTCTCCTGAAGCAACAGGAGATGAAGAAAGCGGCCTGGCATGATTTGCAGATTGTGCAGCGGGCGTTGCTGGCAGCCGCGTAAGGGATGGTAGTCTGGCGATGTGGATGCGAATCGTCAGGAAAAAGCTTAAGAATTGTTCTGGCCGGTTACAAAGAGTTCAAACGTTTTTTCAAACACCAGGGGAATGGCCGTGGCCTGTGCGTTGGCCGAGCCCGCATAGGCTTTGGTCAGTTCAAAGGCGCGCTCAAAGGCTTCCTCAAAATTGGAAGCTGTGTTTTTATTCATGATTTTAACCAGTTCTTCGGCTAAATGTTTTTCCATGGGACACCGTTGCTGGAGTAAAATAACGTTGGGCCTGCACAAAAGGTCGTACTGAAAATAAAGTTCCAGCCATGATAGGCGGGAATTCGGCTTTGGCCAAGCGTTTTTTGTGTCGGCTGCACGTTGGCTTAAGGCGTTGGAATCGTTGGGGGCCACCGGTCATGCCCTGACCGGATGGGGCTTGGTAACTCCATACAGGGAGACTTGCGAGGGATTTCCATGCTTGCGCACAGAAAGACATCTTTTGTCCGTCGTTGCATCAGTGATATTCTCAATGGTATGACCGATGGCCTGACGCATTTTTCAGGAGTCAGCCGTGTGGCTGTGATTTTTGCCCTGCGTCCGGACAGTCCTTTGTGGCTCTGTGATCCACAACTGCTGTTGAAGGGGCATGAACCGATCTTGAAAAACATGTATGTCGCCAATCAGGAGTGGCGGAAGAAAAGCAATATCCCCGTGGATCTCAACCGGTATGCGGAGGTCATCCCCGTTCCGGATCCGGAGTTGGCCGGACTGCTCTCCAGCGGTGGTTATTCCAGCTCGGTTTTCTTTCAGCAATGGTTTACTGAAAATCATCCGGATCTCTGTTCTCCGGGCCCGACCATGCGCTGGCTGGAGCACGCGGTCTGGCGTTTTTCCCATGATATTGCCAATAATCAGAACCTCTATACCGGTATTTCCGGTACATTTTTGCGGGAATATGCCACGCATGCGGTGCGCGATTTCATCATTGACCGGATGAATGTCCTTTTGGGATGGGATACGCCGGTCAGGATGTACCCGGTACTCGACGCCATTCTGCTTATTTCTGAAACCCAGGAGGAAGGATCCTGGCCCTTTGGTCGTCTGCTCGTTGTGGATCCATCCATGATGAATCAGCTTGATTTTCTGGTCCGGTTCCAGCAAGGACTGCAGCCGCAGCTGGTGAATACCAAGCATGTCCGCAAACTTTTGTTGTCAGTGGAGAGTGCCAACCGCTACCTGGTCAGTGACGGCCGCTGTATTGTTGGCATCTGCGGGAATCGGTTGCCGGCTTTTTCGCTGTGCGCCAACTTTTTAAGACGGCATGGCTTTCTCAGCATTAACGGCGAGACAATCTGCAGTTTTGCCGATGGCCGCTTCACTTCCACCACCTACCGGCCCAAACTGGTTCAGTTGGAAGAACTTTTGTTGGAAACTTCAATTGCACGTCCGGAAAAGTATGCCTTGTTCAACGTGGTGGTGGATTTGGTGCATCATTCCCAGGAACGCAAACATGGATGTACGCTGGTGCTGGATTTGAATCCGCAGCCGGTGCATATCTCCGGGCAGCTGTTGTCCCCTCCGCTTGATCTTCATGACCCAGTCATGGCGGATCTGGCCAGTTCGCTGGCCAAGGTCGACGGAGCTCTGCATATCGGCGCGGACATGCATCTATACGGATTTGCCTGCCTGCTGGATGGCCGGTCCTTTCCCGGTGAGGATCGGGCCCGGGGTGCCCGGTATAATTCTGCGCTGCGTTTTACTGCAGAGCACGCCAACGTCATTGTGGTGGTTGTTTCTTCCGATCGCCCGGTTTCCGTTATCCACGGCGGGGTAGATGTTCGTAGCGCCTGTACCTGGAAAGAGAAGGGGGGCTGTATCTATGATCTGGTACCCCTGGAAACCTGGATCGGTGATTGACGCCATACAGGATCAACGACTCAAATTCTTTTCTTTCAGAAGTGATCATCATCTTTGCCGTTGCAGATTTTTTGTGCGGTTTCCTGTCTATAAACGTACGCCATGTCCTTATTTTCAGAACGCGATCAGATAAAAAACACCATCAAAGATGCTGCCGATATTGTGCAGGTGATCGGTGAGTGCGTGGAGCTGAAACGTGCGGGCAGCCGGTTTACCGGTAGGTGCCCGTTTCATAACGAAAAAACGCCCTCCTTTTCCGTGAATCCCCAAGGACAATTTTACCATTGCTTTGGTTGCGGTGAACACGGGGATGTGTTCTCTTTTGTTATGAAATTCTATCACTTAGAATTTCCCGACGCCCTGAAAATGCTGGCGCAGAAATTTGGCATCACCTTGCCGGAACGCCAGCTCACCGCATCTGAACAGGCGCATCTGCATCAGCGTAAACTGCTGTATCAGGCTAATGAAGAGGCGGTAGCCGTATATCAGACCTGCCTGCGTCACCCCAAGTGGGGGAAAATCGCGCGGGCCTATCTGGAAAAGCGGGGCATGCCGCAGGAATATATTGACCGGTATCGGCTGGGGTTTGCACCGGAGACGGATCAGGCGGGATGGCAGTATCTCTTTGATCAACTTACCGCCAAAGGGCTGACGGCTGAGGTGCTGGAAAAAGTGGGGCTTGCAGTTCGCAAGGATCAGGGTGGGCATTATGACCGGTTCCGTGGCCGGGTGATGTTTCCCATTCTCGATATGACCGGCCAGGTAGCGGCTTTTGGCGGCCGCATTCTGGGGGATGGGCAGCCCAAGTACATGAATTCGCCGGAAAGCCCGATTTTTGAAAAGAGTCAGCTTCTTTTTGGGCTGCAGCAGCACCGGCAGGCTATCCGCCAGGCGCGGCGGGCCTTGGTGGTGGAAGGCAATTTTGACCTGTTATCCCTGGTGGTGCATGGGGTGGAAAATGTGGTTGCGCCACTGGGCACGGCGCTGACCCGCAAGCATGTGCATAGCCTGCGCAGTTACTGTGATGAGATTGTCTTGTTTTTTGATGCCGATTCCGCAGGACTGAAAGCGGCAAGACGAAGTATCCCGTATTTACTGGCAGAACAGGTGGAAGGGAGGGTAGCCCTGCTGCCTGAGGGACATGACCCTGATAGTTTTGTTCGGGAACAGGGAGCGGCGGGCGTGAATGAACTGGTCAAGAGTGCCAGGCCCCTGCCGGAATTTGTTTTTGATGCCCTGGTACGTGAGTATGGGCTGACGCTGGCGGGGAAAACCCGGATTGTTGGAGAGTTGCGGCAGATGCTTGCTGAGGCAACGGACCGGGATCAGCGGGAGCTGATGGTTTCCCATTTCTGCGCCAAGCTCGGGGTGTCGCCAGGATATTTCCAGAGGCAGGCAGACAATGTGACATCTAGAAAACAGATTCCTGCAGTGCAACAGGATGTATCTTCGCAAAATATGCCTAGACGCGATCGGCAGTTGGTCGATTTTCTTCTCTTCTCACCGCAGTCTTTAGGCGTTTTGCAGGAGGCGGGACTGGAGAAAGTGCTCACGCATCCTTTAGCTCGGTCTATAGTGGCTCATGTTGGACGGCACGTTCAGAAGGGTCCTTGCCAACCCGAGGATTTATTGACTGATGTGGCTGATGCGAAGGTTGAACAGTATATTGTTGCCCGGCTCACTGAGACATCGATGATAGCTGAGGCTCCAGAACTACGAGAGGAATCTGTTTCTCGTCCAGTTGATGAGCTCTGCTCCTGGCTTCATTTTGAATGTCAGCGTCGTGATGAAGCAGCGATTCAGCAACGGATTGTTGAGGCGGAAAGACAGGGAGATATGGAACTGGTACAGCAACTTTTGCGGGAAAAGCAGGCTTTGGCTACAGAAAAAACAAAAAATAGCATTTAACTGCTTGAGAAAAAATAGAAAACTGGTAAAGATGAATATAAATTACACTGAATACTCATTCAGCGTGATGGTGATAATTGTCGGATAATGAAGTTATTTTTCAACATATAACGGGAGAAAGGAGGCAGAACGTTTGCTGGCAATGGTGTTGGGGGACATCAAAAGTCACGACAAAAAAATGGACGGTTAAAGTGCAAATGACCACTGAATATACCGGTGCAAAATATTCATTTACATCCGAAAAATCACTGGATGCAGAGCAGTCTTCCTGGGATGACGAACCAAATCTTCCCGGCGAGGAAAGTGTCTGCGAGAGTGAATCGCTGTGTCAGCAGTATGAAGCAGATGCTGCTGAAAACAGCACCAGTACTGATCCCATGAACATCTATCTGCGGGAGATGGGCGGTCAGCGTCTGTTGCATCATGCAGAAGAAATTGAACTGGCAAGCAAAATTGAGGAAGGTGAAGAGCGCATGCAGTCTGCGGCATTGCGTCTGCGGCTGGGTGTTGCGCTTTTAAACGACCTGGCAAAGGGCTTGATTCGTGGGCGTCTGCGTATCAATTCAGTTCTGCGTGGCCTTTCTGATAATGATGATGTTGAGCTGACAAATGTCTGTCAGGTTTTTCTGCAGCAGGTTGAAAAAGCAAATGTGCTGTACGGAAAACGGGAAAAGCTCTGGGCTCAGCTGCAGCGGGAACCAGGTGAAAGCCTGTGCCAGTCTCCCCTGGTGGAAAGGATTTTACAGCTTGGGGAAGACATTGCCAGCTTGTTCAAGGATTTTCATATTTGCTGTAAATGGTTTTTGCCGCTTGGCGTTGCGGTAAAGAAACTGGCTGATCAGTGCAAGATTGTGCAGAAGACTACCCGGCACGAGGGCGGCTATCAAAAGGTCTGCTGCTGTGGGCATGTGGGATGTTCTGCAGCTATGGATTCCGAATGCCTCATCACTTTGGAGCTTGCCAGAGCCATTGGCCCTGCCTGGGCGAACTTTACTCAGACCCTGCATGAAATTGAGAGGGGGCGCGACATGGTGCGCCGGGCACGGGAAACCTTGGTCCGAGCCAATCTGCGTCTGGTGGTGTCTGTCTCCAAAAAGTTCATGAACCGCGGCATGCAGTTGCCGGATCTCATTCAGGAAGGAAATATCGGCCTGATGAAAGCCGTGGAAAAGTACGATTACAAAAGGGGATACAAGTTCTCCACGTATGCCACCTGGTGGATTCGTCAGGCTGTAACACGCGGTATTGCTGATCAGGGACGTACTATTCGTCTTCCGGTGCATATCATTGAGATGATTAATCGTATACTCCGTTTCACCAATGATTTTCAGCGTATTGAACGGCGTGTCCCCACGCCGGAGGAAATTGCTGAGCAGATGGGCATTGATGTGCATAAGGTGCATGTTGTTTTGAAGACAGCAAAGGATGCCATTTCTCTGGATACACCGATCAATGACGAAGAAGATACGCTGCTGAGTGATTTTGTTGAAGATCATGCGCAACCTGATCCTCAGGATTCTTCTATCAACAAGAGTCTGAAACGTTGCCTGAATGAGGTGATGGCCTCTCTGACCCCCCGCGAGGAGCAGGTGCTGCGCATGCGCTATGGCATTGATGTGGGCTGTGATCACACCCTGGAAGAGGTTGGACAGTGTTTTTCTGTCACCCGGGAACGCATACGGCAAATTGAGGCGCAGGCACTGAAAAAATTGCGGCATCCGGCACGAAGCCAGGATTTGCAGCATTTTGTTCAGGACTGAATGTATTGTCTGCCGCAACTGAGGTTGCCAGCTGGCTGACCCTTTCCCTGCTGCCAGGGCTGGGTTGCACTCTGATCCATCGTCTGGTGGACGCCTGCGG